>DASZZU010000229.1:0-3902 GCA_035544855.1 Gemmatimonadaceae bacterium
AGGTTCCCCGATGATTTCCTCTGGGGAGCAGCGACGTCCGCTTATCAAATCGAAGGATCTCCCACCGCTGACGGCGCCGCGCGCAGCATCTGGCACCGCTTCTCCCACACTCCCCATAAGACCTGGCTGAACCATACGGGCGACGTGGCCTGCGACCACTACCGGCGCTACAAGGACGATGTCGCGATCATGTCGGAGCTCGGCCTCAACGCCTACCGCTTCAGCATCGCGTGGGGTCGCATTTATCCCGAGGGAACCGGTCGAATCAACAAGAAGGGAGTCGATTTCTACTCGAGACTCGTCGACGAGCTTCTGAAAAAAGGAATCAAGCCCAGTGCTACGCTCTACCACTGGGATCTTCCCGAAGCGCTCGACGACCGCGGTGGCTGGCTCAATCGCGATATCGCCGACTGGTTCTGCGATTACGCCGCGACGATGTTCGACGCCCTCGGCGACCGCGTCAAGATGTGGGCGACTATCAACGAGCCGTGGGTCGTGACAGATGGCGGATATCTCTCCGGTGTGCTCGCGCCCGGACACGCCAACCTTTTCGAGGCGCCGATCGCTACGCACAATCTGCTGCGCTCCCACGGGACGGCCGTCGAGAGATTCCGCTCCAGCGACGCGGCGAAGAAAGGAAAGATCGGCATCGCCGTCAATCTGGAGCCCAAGTATCCGGCGTCTCAGTCGCCTGAGGATATCGATGCGGTGCGACGCACCGATGCGTACGTGAACCGGCAGTACCTCGATCCGGTCTTCAAAGGGAAGTACCCTGCCGAGCTGGGGGAGATTTTTGGCGAGGCGTGGCCGGAGTGGCCGGATAAAGACATGCGTGTCATCAAGCAGCCGATCGACTTCCTGGGCGTCAACTATTATACGCGAAAGGTCGAGCGGTACGATGCGGAGAGACTTCCGCTCAAAGCGAAGCCAGTGCCGCAGCCCGACAGCACTATGACGGAGACGCACTGGGAAGTGTATCCGGAGGCGCTCACGAAGATTCTGCTCTGGGTGAAAGAGCGGTACGGGAAGATGCCCGTGTACATCACCGAGAATGGTGCCGCGTTTTACGATCCGCCGCGTCCGATCGACGGACGCATCGAGGATCCGCTTCGGGTCGAGTACTACCGACAGCATCTCCGCGCGGCGCACGATGCGATGAAGCAGGGCGTCGATCTGCGCGGGTATTTCGCCTGGTCCCTGCTCGACAACTACGAGTGGGCGCACGGATACTCGAAGCGGTTCGGCCTCGTGCACGTGGACTACTCGAGTCAGCAGCGAACGGTCAAGTCGTCGGGGCGGTACTACGCTTCCGTGATCGATACGAACGGCGGGATTCTTTCCAAGTAAGCGCTCTCGTGTAACGCCGCTCGGGCTGGCCACCGAGACGGAAGGGTTAGCCGGATTTTGCGGATTGACCTGATTACGCGAATCGCTCCAATCGGCGCTAAGGGTCCTCTTGGCGGGGCCGTGATGTTTTGTGAACTGCCTCGGGATGCATCGGGCGCGTCTCGGAGCTCTCTCAACAAACAACAAAAAAGAAAATCCGCGTGATCCGGTCAATCCGATGCATCCGGATGAACCTTCCGTCTCGGTGGCCTGCCCGAGCGGCAGTTCCGATGCACGTTCCGTCATAGATGCCAGACGGAGGCGCAGTAGTCTTTCCGTAGTTGCGATCACCTGGGATAACGGATCGTCACGATCGCAGGTAGCTTGCGCACCCTTATCTCCGCGCCCTTTACCGCAGTTGGAACTCCGTCGACTGCCGCAGACAGGATCGGCTGCGACAGCGGAGACCACACGATGATCCCGCCCGGCGGGAGCTTGATTCCCTGCCGCAGATTCAGGATGACGGTGCTGCCGACCGCGCGCATGTCGTAGCTTAGCGGACCGTACGCGGTGCTCAGATTCGACACCCGCACACCGGGATCCTGTTTCACCCAATCCTCCTTGACTCCCGCGCCGATCACCAGCGAGCTGTCACTCTCACGCTCGAACGCCAGCATGTCCAGGAAGCTCCTGATGTAATCGCTCCCTACCCAGGTATGCGGCATGTCGCCAATGAATTTCGGCGTTTTCGGATCGCGATAAACCACTTCCGCCCACTGGTGCCACTCGCTCGGACGCTGACCGGTGAAGAAGAAATCCAGCAGCTCGTGCGCCTTGTCGCGCTGACCCAGCTGCACCATCGTGCCGACGGTGCGCAACTCGTACGGCGTGTAGGCATCCCAGGTTCTGACACCGGTCGCTCTTTGACGCGCTTCCCGGAAATACTTGTCGAAGGTGCGCATCAGAAGCGGACCCGGCAGTCTCCCCGCTTCGCCACCCGGCGACACCGCTATGGTCGTCGATGTCGCGTCGAAATCCGCCAGCTCCACCGAGCCCGGGATGTAGTTGATTTTGCGCGTGATCACCACCTGCCGGATCGACTCGAACAGATTCGACCGAAAGCTGCTCCTGATCTGCGCGAACTTCGCGGCCTCGGGCTTGTCGAGCTCCTTAGCTATGAACGCCGCGTCCTTGAATCCGCGTAGCGCAAAGAAATCATCCCAGTAGGAATGCATCGGTTTCGCGCTGTAGCCTTCGTGTGATATGGACTGCGGCAACAATCCGTAGAACGGCTTGTTAGCGCCTATGGCGTACTGCTCCGTCATCCTTTCGTGGCGCAGTGAATCCATGTACGCCACCGCTTTTGCGACGTGCGGCCACATCTTCTCCAGCTCCGCCTTGTCTCCGGTGTGACGATAGTACTCGGCCACCAGATAAATGAATTCGCCGTGGCTGTCGTTTTCCGGAACCGGCGTCGCGCCATGCTCGTCGACGCAGCAGGGAACCTTGCCGTTATCGTACTGGTACTGCGCATACCACTCCATGAAATCCCTAACGTCGCCAGCGTGCCCAAGCCGCAAGAGGGCGGTCGACGTCAGCGAGCCGTCGCGAATCCAGGAGCGGGAATACGAACGCGAGCCCGGCTGAATCGCCGGCCCGTCCCGATTGATCAGGATGTCCGCGAGCTGAGCGCGCATCGTCTCCGTGTACCGCGATGCTGACGGCGGTAGCGTGATGCTCACTCGCCCCAGCTTCTCGCGCCAATCCGATTGCGCCTTCTCTAGTTGCGCTGTTACGGCGCGCTCACCCTGGCCGGGAAGCAGAGTGATTCCCGGCAAATCGCCGCCATGAAGGGGCACCGCAATGTCGATCGGACTGGATGTCGCGTGCGGTCCGAGCTCGAGCTGATATCCGAACGCCGCCGAGGCGTGGCCGGAGGGATCGGTGACGGAGATGGGAGTGGGAAGTGTTCCGGCGCGCAGCCAGTCCACGATGTTCCCCTCGCTGAATGTCACCGCGCCAAAACCACTCGGCGAGTTGAGCGCCCGTACGAACCTGTTGCCCGTGACGCGGACCGTAGAACCCTGCAGCGAGATCGTGTCCACACGCGCGACCCCGCCAGAAAGATTCAGGAACTGCCAGGGCGGATTCACCTGGAAAGGTCTGAGGGCGAGAAAGAGCATCAGCTTCTTGTACTTCTTCGAGTTATTGGTGATGCGGTAGCGCGCGTAGAGGACGGACGAATCGGATGGACCCGCGGCGAATGTGTTGATGGTGAGGTCCAGATCATTGGTGCTCCAGCTCACCTGTGGCAACGGCAGTGCTTCCCGATTTGCGACCACCGACGTCTTCACGTCGTTCCAGGTGAGCAGCTTGCCGTCGGTGAAGAGGAACGGCTCGATCGAGAACTGCCCGCGCCCAACCTCTATCATTCCCTCTTCGTTGATCAGGGCCTCGGCGCTGTCGCGATCGACGCCGATCACGGTCCAGTACGATTGCTCGCTCAGGAACGGCCTCGGGTAGCTCCCCCTCGGCGCATCCCTGGCAATCGTCATGAAGAAATCGTTCTCGCTCGC
>DASZZU010000230.1:0-6634 GCA_035544855.1 Gemmatimonadaceae bacterium
TAGGGCTTGGTAACGGTCAGACCGCTGACCAGTCCCTCGGTGTTGTGCGAGAAGCGGATTCCGTAGACACCATCCGTCGACTTGAGCTTTCCTGCGCCCACGACGTCTGACTTGTTGTAGGTGCCGACGACCGTTCCATTGACCGAGCACTGCACCTTGTCGCCCTTCACCGAAACGGCGATGTCCTGCGTCACCGGAGATCCCGGTGCTGCAGCCTTGTGCACGGCTGCGTTCGCTTCGCCGTGACCATTCATCTGAAACGGCGCGGGGCCAAACCCACGCACGATGAAGTTACCAGTCCCGTAGGCGGCGCAGTACAGGTAACTCTGGCTGGCGGTCCCCATGTCGTTGCCGCCGATGAAGATTCCGTAAGGGTGCGGATGGTCGTTCAGGTTCATGTACTTCGGCTCGGTGAAACTCGCCTTCACCGTATAGTCGCCGCTCGCGGTGTTCGACGGATTCCAGTACGCCACCGCGGGCCCGGTCGTGACGTGAAGCGAGCTGCCATCGTTGGCGAGCTTGGCGTTCGCGAGGGTCTGTCCCCGCTTGGCCTCGCCCGGGTCGACCTGTCCCGTCCACCCTTTGACGGAAACTCCTCCGCCGGCGACTTCGCGTGAAGACTCATTCTGAGCCTTGCTCGTGCAGGCGAGCGAAAGGAGTGCGGCGACTGGCAGCAGGGAAGCGTAAATGCGGCGCATGGCTTGGTACCTCGATACGTGACAGCGGTTCGTGGGTCTGCGTTTGACAGGCAAAAATATATGTGGGTGCGCAGACCCTGGGGGAAGATACGAAGGGATTATCTCCAGCAGACAGGCAAGAAAATCGGAGGGGTCCCGTCGGGGCCCCTCCGATTTTCATGACCTATAAAGCTAGGGTCAGGCAATCGTGGACAGCGAGTCGAATTTGAACGTCTCAACCGTCGCCTTTCCGTTCATTATCGGACGAAGCGTCTTGTCCAGCTGCGGATATGTAGCGGATTCGTACTTACGCGCTGAATCCACGTCGTTCCAGACACTGATGGCGAGGACGTGTTGATCCTGCACCAGCAACAGCTCGTCCTTGAACCCGTCCTGTTTCTTCAGCATTGGAAGGACTTCGTTTCTGAATAGAGTATGGAACTCTTCGTTCTTGTCGGCAGCGATATCAAAGCGAACGCTGCGCGCGATCTGTCCTTTGAGGCTCTTGGTATTGGTGTTGGTGTTGATGTTCTGCATTTGAGAATATCTCCAGCACCCCGTCTGTTTTGCCCGTCCTGCGTGCGAGGATTTACCGCAGGTCGGCCAGCGCCGAAACGATCAACTCTGGCGCTCATTCTGTCTCAAATCGTATCACGGAGTATAACCCATCCAGTCTCGTAAATGTCGATTTCACAACAATTTACGCTAAGTCGCGCCGACGACGGTGGTTACCTGATGAGGTCGATTTCGCCGATGCTCACGAGGGGGTTCTAACGCCCAAAAAGTCACAAATCAGTGTCGAACAAATCAATTCCTGGCTTCTAGTTGCCTTCGAACTTGAAGGAAACCTTGATCTTTGCCCGGTAGCTCTCGACCTTGCCGTCCTTTAGAGACATGTCGAGCTGCGAGATCTCCGCCACACGCAGGTCGCGCAGCGATTTCGACGCCCGCTTGATCGCCGCCGCGGCTGCTTTTTCCCAGGACTCGGTACTCGTCCCAACTAATTCGATCACTTTGTAGACGCTCTCCGCCATGTCAGTCTCCTCGTCTTCCTGCGTTGGTCACTGTCTTACACCTATAGTTGCACTGCTTAGACTGCGGAGCTGCCAGCATCCTTGCAAGGGCGTCCAAGGATTCAGACGGCCGGCAGTACCGTATCCTCCCGCGCGAAGTCGATGAAGCCCCGCACCGGGTCGACCGCCAGCAACACCACGCCCGCCTCGTCCCCCACGCTCAAGCCGCGTCGTCCTCGCACCAATCGGCCCTCGATGTCATCGGGTACGATCCTCAACCACGTTGCCTTTCGCGATGTCCCCGACACGACGGCGCGGAACGTCTCGCCTACGCGATCCCGCAGCACTAGAGCGCCCGCGCGCTTACGCGCCAATCGCTCTTCCTTCGCAGGCTCGACGCCCTGCGCGAACTCGAAGTCGATGAAGCCGTGGACGCTGTCGGTGTTGACGAGCTTCACCGGAACCTTCATCCCGACGGAAAGCGGCTTGTAACCGCGCACGACGCGTCCTTCCGCCGAGCCGTCGAGTAGTCGGACATACGTACCACTCTCGGACACGCCTGTGACCTGCGCGTCGAAAATCTCCCCGATGCGTCGGCGGAGTCGATCAGCCTGTGCTTTCTTGCGGCGGCTGCGCTCGAGTTTTCGTGACGCGCCCTCGGTCTCGTGCGCGAAGTCGATGTATCCGCGCACGGGATCAGCTACCACGAGCTTGAGCCGTACCGTGTCTCCAACATCCAGCCCGCGTCCCCCGCGCACGATGCGGCCCTCCACGGGGGGATTCAGCACCCGCGCGTAAACACCCTTCGGCGACGCCGCAGTCACGATCGCGGAGAAGCTCTCGCCCACACGCTCGGCAAGCATCGACGCTCCCGCAACTTTCCGCATCGTACGCTCCACCTTTTGCGCCGCCTCGCCACGCTCGGTGCAGCGACTCGCAATCTCGATCAGCTGCTGATCGGAATATGGCGGCGCGCCGCCCGACGTAGCCGCGCGCAGCATCCGCTGCGTTACGAGATCCGCGAACCGGCGGTTGGGCGCGGTGGAGTGCACGTAGTCTGCGACAGCGAGCCCAAAATGGCCGGTTTCCCTGCGATCCCCGAGGCGACGCTCGAGAACATAGATGCCCGGGCCGAGGAGCTTGACCACCGAAAGCGACAGATCTGCGAAGTGCTCGGGATCGGCCGCGCGGCGGCGCGCAAGGAATTCGCTCAGTGAAACGTTGTCGGGCTTTTCAGGAAGCACTTCACCGACTTCCGCCGCCAGCGCCACGATGCGATCCCACCGCTTGGGCTCGCGCACCACTCGGCGCAGGGACGCCGACCCACGCTCCAGCAGATAAGTGGCGACAGATCTGTTCGCAGCCACCATGAAGTCCTCGATCATGTCCCGTGCGCGATTGCGGCGGTCAACAGCCAGATCCACAACTTTGCCGTTGACCACGACCGGCCTGGCCTCGACGCTTTCGAAGTCTAGCGCGCCCGCAATGCTTCTCGCGCGGCGCAGCCGCTGTGCCGCTTCGTCCTGAATGCGAAGCTGATCGTGCAGCTCGGAAGACGCCGCGATCGCCGGTGGCGCCGGTCCCTTGTCCTCGAGCCACAGGCCCACGGCATCGTAAACAAGCTTGGCCCTGTTGTGCACCAGCGCGCGGTATACCGACGCCTTGCCCAGCGCTCCGTCGGCCGCGACATCGAATTCGATGACGACGGCGAGGCGGTCCTCACCCTCGTTCAGCGACGTGAGATCGGTTGAAAGCCGCTCGGGCAGCATGGGAAAGACCGCGACCCCGGTGTAGACGGAAGTCGTGTTCTTAGCCGCGTGTTCGTCTGCGGCGGAGCCGAGCCGGACGAGCGTGTCTACGTCGGCGACCCCGATGCGGATTCGGATTGAACCGCCTGCGACGCGCTCCGCTACTTCGATCTGGTCCAGGTCGCGCGACTCCCGGTTGTCGACCGACGACCAGCGCAGCGAGCGCAGATCGCGTACGCCAGGGGGCAGGGGATCATCGGACGGATCGTCGAGTGATTTGACCTCGCGCATCACCGCGGGCGAGAACTCGGGCTCGAAGCCGTTTTTCCGCATGGCGGCGACTGCCGCGCTGCGAAGAGTTTGCGTTGGGGGCGGACTGGGCATCCGCGGGTATCAACGCAAGTTGTACTCCCGCGGCATTCGTCGCCGAGTCCGGCCACCGAGACGGAAGGTTCATCCGGATTCAGCGAATTCTCCGGATCAATCGGATCAATCGCGGCGGCGTTTTAGGGTCGATTGGCGGGAGTTTGATGATTTTTTGGGGGGTTCGTCGCGCGATCTTGAGCGTGTGGCGCGACACGAGTTGGTTGAAGAACGGCTTACTCATTCTGTGATCGGGGCGTTCTTTGACGTCTACAATACCCTTGGTTTTGGCTTCTTGGAGCACATCTACGTAATGGCTCTAGAGCGAGAGCTGATCGCGCGTAAGCATCGCGTTGCGCGTGAGGTCGCCGTGCGGGTGTTCTACAAGGGCGACGAACTTGCGGAGCAGCGCCTCGACATGATTGTGAATGAGAAATTGGTGGTGGAGACCAAATCCACCTACGAGCTCCACAGGTCCGCGAATCGCCAGGTGTACAATTACCTAAGGTCAACCAACCTCGAAGTGGGCCTTCTCCTGCACTTCGGTCCCGAAGCGCGCTTCTACCGCATGGTGCACCGCAAACAAAAACCCGATCCGAGTAATCAGGAAAATCCGATTCATCCGGATGAAACTTCCGTCTCGGTGGCCAGTGATCCACAAGCAGTTACAAATGTAGTGACGGCTGGCGGTCCCGACCCGGAGCCTTCATCATGCTTGAAAAACACGAAGGCTTCCTTCCAAGCCTGCCCCGTCACGCACTTGGCCCACTCAGCAAGGGCGGCATCGTCGTAATCGAGCTTGTGCAGCCGAAGGTATCCCCATGACGCCGTGGATACGACCGGACACTTGAACTCGTCCTGCTCCATGATGCACATCGCGATGTCTCGCTCGCGCATCGCGTCGAAGATCTCGTCGTCGAACCAGCTCTCGTGCCGGAACTCGAACACGTACCGACGATCTGCCGGAAGCAGTCCGAGAAATCCGCGGAAGCGATTCGCATCTTTCTTGAGATTCGGCGGCAGCTGAAAGAGAATCGGCCCCAGCCTGCTGCCCAGCGCCGCGGTGTTCTTGAGGAGAAAGTCGACGAGATCCGCCGACTCTTCCTTGAGCCGCGCGTGGTGCGTGATGCGCTGGCTCGCCTTCAACGCGAAGGTGAAAGTCTCCGGCACCTGCGCCGCCCAATCGAGCAACACCTTCTCTTTCGGAAGTCTATAGAAGGTGTTGTTGATCTCCACCGCCGGAAATTTGCTGGCGTAGTAGCCCAGCATTCCGTCGTCTTTCAGCTCCTTCGGATAGAAAGCGCCCTTCCACTCCTTGAACGCGTAGCCGCTGGTCCCAGCGAGGATCTTCACGACACCATGCGCTTGGACTCGGCCCCCCCCTTCTCCTTCTTCGGTTTCTCTTTTGCGAGACTGGCCTTCAGCGCTTCCATCAGGTCCAGCATCTTGGTGTCGGTGCCCGGCGTTATATCGGCTGTGATATCCTGTCCGTCGATCTTCCGCTGAATGGTCTCGAGCATCCGCTCGCGCACGGTGTCCTTGTACTTGGCGGGCTCGAACGACTCGTTCGACGTCTGATCGATGAGCTGCTTGGCGAGCTTGAGCTCGGCCTCCTTCACTTCGCCGGGCGGAATCGTGACTTCAGTGGTCGGACGGACTTCGTCGGCGTAGTGGAGCTGCTCCATCACCAGCACTCCGTTGAGTGGGCGAAGGAGCACGAGATGCTGCTGGCCGCGAGCGGCGTACTGGCCGAGCGCTGCGCGTCCTGTTTCCTTGAGCGCGGCGGCGAGCAGACGATACGCACGGTCACCGCCTTTGTCGGGGCCGAGGTAATAGACCTTCTCGAGGTACTCGCGATCGACGCCGGCGAGCGGGACGAACTCGGTGACGTCGATCGTGCCCGTCGCCTTCTCCTCGAGCGCCTTCAGCTCTTCCGGGGTGAGGACGACGTACTGATCCTTGGCGAACTCGTAGCCTTTGACCGTTTCGTCGCGCGTCACCACCTCGTTGTCCTTGGGGCAGGTGTACTGCTGCTTGAGGCGCGTACCGCACTTCTTGTGTAGCATGTTGAACGACACGCTCGCCTTGGATTCGGACGACGAGTAGATGTTGACGGGGACGGACACGAGGCCGAATGAGATCGTGGCGGTGCCAATTGATCGAGCAGGCATGACTGGGCGGAAAAAAAGGTGGGCGTGCGCAGTACCGGCGTGTATTATGGTATGCGACACAAACATTTCTTACGTGGATAACCCGAACATCCCAATTTTTATGCAGGACACGGATGGCCGCAAGAGGTAACTCGGCCGCGCCTGAGGACAACCTCAGTACCTACCGCGCCAAGCGGTCCCCCGACCGATCCCCGGAGCCGGTTGGGACGGTTTCGGCCGTTCCCGGGAATCTCTTCGTGGTCCACAAGCACGCCGCGCGAAATCTCCATTTCGATTTGCGCCTGGAGATGGACGGAGTCCTCCGGTCGTGGGCGGTTCCGAAGGGGCCGTCGTACGACCAGGCCGAGAAGCGGCTCGCCGTCAAAGTCGAAGACCATCCGCTCGAGTACGGCGACTTCGAGGGCGTGATCCCGGCTGGGAACTACGGCGCAGGCGGAGTAATCGTGTGGGATCGGGGCGAGTGGGTGCCGCTCGAGCCGTGGCGCGAAGGGCTGGAGAAAGGGAAGCTCCTCTTCGAGCTCAGGGGCTACAAGCTCCACGGAAAGTGGACGCTGGTGAAGATCAAGAAATCCGAGAAGGACTGGCTTCTGATCAAGGAGCGCGACCGATGGATGAGTTTGCCAGGCGAAGCCGACACCTTTCCCGAAGAATCGGTGCTCTCC
>DASZZU010000231.1:0-4097 GCA_035544855.1 Gemmatimonadaceae bacterium
ACTGCTGGGTCTCTACGACCTGTTCGTCGGCGGCGGACTCTCGCACGCCACGGTCTTCGCCCTCGGCATCATGCCGTACATCTCCGCCAGCATCTTCATGCAGATCGCCGGTGTCGTCATACCGACCGTCGAGAAGATGCAAAAGGACGAGGAAGGCAGAAAGCGCGTGACACAGTGGACGCGCTACATCACCGTCGTGCTTGCGGCGGTGCAAGGCTGGGGCTTCGCGCTCTTTACCGCATCGCTGCAGAACGCGGTCGCCAATCCGGGATTCGGGTTCAAGCTGCAAATGGTGCTGGTCCTCACCACCGGTGCGATGTTCGTTATGTGGCTCGGGGAGCAGATCACTGAAAGGGGCCTGGGCAACGGGGCCTCGTTGATCATTTTCTTCTCGATCGTCGAGCGGTTCTGGCCCGGTATCTTCGGCACGTTCGGCTTCATCAAGACGCAGGCCGTCGGTTCATTCTCGCTGGCGGTTCTCGGGATCGTCATGGTGGCGGTAGTCGCCGGGACGATCGCGATCACGATGGCGGCGCGCAGAGTGATGATCCAGATCCCGCAGCGCACTATGGCACGAGGGCGGCAGAGGGAAGCAGCAAAAAATTTCATTCCGCTCCGCGTCAACGCCGCCGGCGTCATGCCGATAATCTTCGCTTCGTCGGTGATCGTGGTGCCGGGCGCAATCGCCCAGTTCAGCGGCAATGAGAATGCGCGGATCATGTCCGAGTACTTCGCGCCAGGCACCTGGCTCTATTACGCCCTGTCGGCGGTCCTGATCGTATTTTTCACATACTTCTACACGTCGATCATCTTCAACCCGGTCGACATCTCGGAGAATCTGAAGAAGCAGGGCGGATTCATTCCCGGAGTGAAGCCGGGCGCCAGGACCGCGGAGTACATCGATCACGTGGTGTCGCGCATCACCTTCCCGGGCGCTTTGTTCCTCACGTTCATCGCGCTGCTCCCTGTTTTTATCGCCGACATGATCAACGTGCCTTTCCGCTTCGGCGGAACGTCGCTTCTCATTGTGGTCGGCGTCGCGCTCGATACGATGACGCAGATCAATCAGCACCTTCTCCTCCGCAAGTACGACGGCTTCATGAAGAAGGGCCGTGTGCGTTTCCGCGGTCGACAGGCGGGCGGCGCGTACTAAGTGCGCCAGTGCTGATTGGTGCCGATGATCGCCAGCGAATCGCTGACTTCCCCTCGGAGGAGCCAAAAGCTCCTCCGAACTTTTTTCGCCGGGTCTAGATCATGATCATCGTGCTGCTCGGTCCACCGGGTGCCGGAAAGGGGACTCAGGCCGACAGACTCGCCGAGCGACTGGGAATCCCGAAGATCGCGACCGGCGATGTGCTGCGCGCGGCAGTGCGGGATGGCACCAAGCGGGGAAAGGAAGCCAAAGCGTACATGGATCGCGGTGATCTTGTCCCTGACTCCGTGATCCTCGGCATCCTTCAGGACGTGATGACCTCTCCCGCCACGAAGAAGGGCGCGATCCTGGACGGCGCCGTCCGCACGGTTCCACAGGCGGAAGGTCTGGGCGTGATGCTCGGCGAGATCGGCAAGAAAGTCGACAAGGTGCTGCTGTTCGACGTAGACGATGACGAGCTCGTCAAGCGACTGAGCACGCGCACGGTCTGCGAGGGTTGTCAGACTCCGTACATGGGGCGCGATCAGGGAACCAAGTGCGAGAAATGCGGTGGAAGACTGGTGCGCCGGAAGGACGACGAGCCCGACGCGATCCGGAACCGTCTGGAGGTCTACCGGACCCAGACGGAGCCCGTGATAGATTGGTACGGGAACAACAAGATGAAGGTTAGCAGCATCGATGCCGATGGCTCGGTGGAGGAAGTGACGGCCCGCGCGCTCGAGGCGCTCAGGAAATGATTCAGATCAAGTCACAGCGCGAGATCGAGATCATGGCGAGGGGCGGCGAGATATTGGCGGCGACGGTGCGGCTGCTGGAGAAGAGCGTGCGCCCCGGCATGACGACGATGGACCTGGACAAAATCGCGGATGACTTCATACGCAGTCATCCGGGAGCGACCCCGGCGTTCAAGGGCCTCTACAACTTTCCCGCGAGCATCTGCACGTCGATCAACCAGGAGATCGTGCACGGGATTCCGTCCAGGAAGCGGGTGATCGAGGAGGGTGACATCGTCTCGATCGACATCGGTGTGAAGCTCGACGGCTACTATACGGATTCCGCGACGACGGTCGCGGTCGGAAATGTCGACGCGGAGTCGAGGAAGCTGCTCGACGTCACGAAGCAGGCGCTAGCAGCCGGAATCGAAGCGGCGACGCCGGAGAACCACCTCGGCGACATCGGCGCGGCGGTGCAAGGCGTCGTCGAAGCGGCCGGATTCAGCGTCGTGCGGGACCTCGTCGGCCACGGGATCGGCGTCGGTTTCCATGAAGACCCGCAGGTGCCCAATTACGGGAAACCGAAACGCGGAGTGCGTCTTCAGCCGGGCCTGACGATCGCCATCGAGCCGATGGTGAACGTCGGAAAGCCGGGGACGCGCACGATGCCGGATCGCTGGACCGTCGTCAGCGTGGACGGGACCCGCTCGGCGCACTTCGAACACACCATTGCGATCACCGAAAACGGCCCGCGGGTGCTGACTACGCTATCTGCCTAGCGGAGCAGCTTTCAGGCGAGAATCTCTCAGCCTGAGAGTGCGCGCTCCACTATCGACGTAGCTCGCTCCGCCAGGTCGCTAGCTTTCTTCACGAGTCGCGCCGCTTCGCGCGCCAGGGTCTCGCCTTTGGACTTGTCGTCCAGCGCCTGCACGTTGACCCGCACGTTGTACGCAGCTCCCTTGCACGCAGCCTGCGCGAGAAGCGCCGCGACACCGGCGTCGGTGACAGCATTCGTATTTCCCTTCTCGGCCACAAGTGCGGCGAGTTGCGCGACTTCAACTGCAGCCCGCGCAGTCTCCAGCGGCACTTCGGCGGCTTTCAGCAGGGCAGTCGTCACGGCCTCCGCGCGGCGAGCCGCGGCGTCGGCTGGCTCCTTGGGAAGTTTGTGAGCCTCTGATACCTGCGAGTAAGCGTCTGCGTCGCGCTTCACGAGAGACGCGAGGGTGTTACCGAGTGAGACGGCTCTGAGCGCGGCTTCCTTCATCTCCGCATCGACCGCGGCGAATTTCTTCTTCCCAATCGTGAGTCGGGCGACCATTTGGGCGAGGGCAGCAGCGAGCGCACCCGCATGCGCGGCGACGCTTCCACCTCCCGGAACCGGGTTGGAAGAAGCGACGGACGCGACGAAGCCGCTCAGGCTTTCGCCACCGGCGGTCACCTCGCGCACCTTCTTTTCCAACACCCGTGCTGGAGTGAATTGCTTGAGCTTGAGGTGACTGATCGCGGCGTCGAACAACACTTTTTCCGGAACGAGTCCGACGATCTCGCTCCACGTCACCTGCGCGCTTTCCTCCTCGGCGCGCAGCTTCACGAAATCGAAAACGATGTGGAGAGGAGTCTGCTCGGTATCTACGAGATTCATCGATACCTGCGCTTGCCCATCGACCTCGAGACCAAGGCCTTTGACGTATTTGAAGCCGCCGGAAGAGCCACGCACTGCCTTGGCAATGTTCTTCGCGATCTGGAGATTCGAGACGGGGCCGAGATAGACGTTGTACGCGACGAGAAAGGGGCGCGCCCCGATCGCTATCGCACCGCACGTCGGGTGAATTTGCGAAGGTCCAAAATCGGGATTGCGCGCCGGGTTCTTGCCCAGCTCCTCGCGCAGTCCCTCGAATTCACCGCGACGAACGTCGGCGAGATTCTCTCTCGCGGGTGTGGTCGCCGCGCGCTCGTAGAGATAAACCGGAATCCTCAGCTCGCGACCCACGCGTTCGCCGAGCTGGCGGGCGAGAGCGATGCAGTCTTCCATGGTCGACCCTTCGAGCGGGATGAAGGGAACGACGTCCGTTGCGCCGATCCGCGGGTGCTCACCGGAATGCTTGCACAGATCTATGCGTTCAGCGGCGGCACGAATGCCAGCGAACGCGGCCGCCACCGCGGTCTCAGCCGGCGCAACGAACGTAATGACGGAGCGGTTGTGAGAGGCGTCGGAGGAGACGTCGAGGACG
>DASZZU010000232.1:0-21815 GCA_035544855.1 Gemmatimonadaceae bacterium
TCCCGCCGCCATCGAGCGTCAACGTGCCGGTCTTCGCCACATCGTCCAAGCAGTAGGTACCGGGATGGAGCGTCACGCCAGCCAAGGTAGTACCCGTCAAGGTATGGGCTGGGTCGCAGTGCCCTACCTGGGGCGCGAGCGCTGCATATGCCGCAAGGAAGGCGTTGTAAGCCTGCTTGGCGGCTGCGTCCCCGACGTGAATCGTCCCCGTAATGGGGCACCTGGTCTTGGTGACCGAGCCGGTGGGGGGGGCTTGGAAGGTGCCCACGTCTCCGGTGATCTTACCATCGGTGCAGGTCACCGCCGCGTTGGCGAGCACCACGAAATTCGACACCGCGGCTGAGTGGGAGTTGCTCGAGTTGGAGAAGAGCGAGGGCGCGTTGATGCGGGACGCGGAGTCGTTGCTGCACGCCGCGGAGAGCAGCGCCAATGTGACGACGACTCCTGCGGCAAATCTGGGCGCAGCAAGCGCTCGTGCGAGTTGCATTGGACGATTGTGCGTGTACATGTGGGCCTCCTTGGGTCCTGGTGGTTTTCAGTCAGCGAATTTCCGAAAGGAGCTGGGCGCGGTCTCCCGTACCCGGCGAATCCTCTCGGTGTTCCATCTTTTACTTTTTCGGCGCCTCGAGATATAGATCGGCGATCAGGAGCCGGAACTGGCTCAAACTCCCGTGGTAGTGTTTCGACCTTTAAGGAAATGCCAGATGATTGCTATGATGGCAATGACGAGCAGGATGTGAACTAGTCCACCAACCACCGGGAATACAAAGAAGCCCAATGCCCAGAGAACGATTAGCACCAGCGCTATAGTGAGAAACATGGCTACTCCGTAAATGTTGCGGGCGTGCAATCCTGCATAGAACAGGCTGCTCGTGGCTCAGCGTGCCTTACACCTTACGCTCAGTCTTCCCGAAATTCTTCTGGATCTTGCCCTTGGCTTCCTCGACCCGACCTTTCACATGTTCGCTCGTGTCGCCGGTCGCCTTACCGAGATCACCGCGAAACTTGCCCTCGGTTTCCTTGATCTTGCCCTTTATCTCGTTCTCGAGACCGCGCTTGTTGATGGTCATACATCTCCCGACTGAGGTTGGCCGCCCAAAATAAGCGGTGCTTAGTCGATTTATAGCGCAAGCGTCGGGCCTAAGCGTCCGCCAAACGATTCTGGCTCGGGACGGAAAGGAAAAACTATCCCAGAGTTATCCGAACCAGCCCAAAAGCCGCACCAAGCAACAAGCATTTACGTTTGGCCGCCGTGGTTCGCAGCCCGACCTGCGCGCGGGCAAAGGTCTCGACCGTGTTCCCACGCCGGCTTGACGCGACCTCATCTGCTATCATCTTCTTCATTGGGCAGTGGCTCCTTTTCAGAGCCGGGAATTCTCCCCGGAGTGGTTGGTCTCACCCGAGAAGGTGTCACCGTCTTCCGCTTATTCCCGCACATTGAGACAGTAGGTCAATCGCTACTCGGTTTCCCCGAAAGGACGCTGCATGCACTCTTTTTTGACACAACTCTTGTTTTCTCTTATCGGGCGTCGAGCGACGTACAGAATAGGACAGGCGTTGTATCAAAAGGCCCGTGGAGACGTCCGTAACGATATAGTGTCAAATGGCGAAACGCTGGTTCAAAGGTGTGTCGTGGATGCCTGGAAAAGAGGCGGTTTGAGCGGGCAGCGTTTAGTGGTCTTTGATGTTGGTGCGAATGTGGGCGATTGGTCTTCCGCTCTGGTGAGTCTGCTGACAGACTCGAACATGTGTGAAGCTGTCGATCTCTACGTTTTTGAGCCGGTTCCCTCAACTTTCGAATTTCTGAGGAACCGGTTGGGGGATCAGGTCCCTGTTCCGCATTATGAGCAACTTGCGCTCTCATCGGAGAATGGTGAGGGCGTTATGTATGTCACCGCCCCGAACGCGGGGACCAATTCTTTGCATGCCGGTTCTCTGAGGGTGATCGGAAGCAGATCGCGATAGTCAGAGCCACAGCGACTGATTTTTGCAGGACCCACGGAATTCAGAAAGTCCATTTACTCAAGTGCGACACGGAAGGCCATGACATGGAAGTCATACGTGGCGCATTGCCACTGCTCGCCGATGAGAAGATTTCCGTTCTTCAATTTGAGTACAACCATCGATGGATTTTTGCGCGGAATTTTCTGAGAGACGCTTTCATGTCCATCGAGAAACTGCCCTATAAGCTAGCCATGCTCCAACCTGACCATATCCTGATATTTGGTGAATGGAACCATGAACTTGACCGATTTTTTGAGGGTAATTACGCGCTTGTTCATGTGGATGCATTGGACTGGTTTCCTACAAAGCGGGCTTCTTGGGACCGTTACAACACCATGTGCGTTGAACGCCAATGAATATCCTCACCATCTATCCTAGAGTTATCCGAACGCGCCCAAAAGCCGCACCAAGCAACAAGCATTTACAACTCCAGACAACAAAGCAAAACGGGCTAGCCGCGAGGCTAACCCGTTGCAGTTCAATAGTTATGTCCTTGTGCTACAACAACTCCCGAGGAGGGACTCGAACCCCGACCCGGTGATTAACAATTAACGCTTCGCGCTTTGTAAGCTGGCGATCCTCAAGGCTTTACGGTGAAGGCGTCAAGCAAAATTATCCGGAAGTTATCCGGTGAAGGTCGAAAAAACTGGGATTACACGGAGGCGGTTCCATCGAGCCGAAACAGAACACGATTTCCGAAGGGCACCGCAATTACTTGCTACCGTGATCTAACGCAATGTCGGACAGCCAGTTCAGTTGTCGGACATTTTCTTTTGACAGTTGGACTCCCCCATAATACTCCCCCACATCTGCGGTCAATTGTGGCATCATTCACCACCGGAGGGAGTAATGAAACCTGCTTCGTTGGTCGTTGCAGCAGGTGCGCTCCTAATCGCTTCTTCGCCCGGTTGTCACAACCCGTCGGGCGACTGGCGACTTGCTGCTGCTGCACGTCGAGACACTCGATGCGCCCACGACTATAGCGCCGGGCGCAACGCTCACTGTTGGCCTGATTGTCGGAGTTGGTGGATGCCTAAAGTTCGACCATATCCAGTCGCTCAGGACGGGCTCGCCTTGAACTGGAGCCCAAGATGCTGAAGTGGTGGATTCCTCTCGCAATCGCCGGATCGGTCGTCGGCACGGCGGCGCCTGAACCCGCGCAAGTCGGGCTGATCAGGATCAACGGCGCGATCGGCCCGGCCACGGCGAATTACGTGGCCCGCGCGATCGATGCGGCGGCGGAGCAGCACGATCAGTGCCTCATCATCGAACTCGACACGCCCGGTGGGCTACTCGAATCCACCAAGGAGATCGTCCAGACGTTCTACGCCTCGAAAGTGCCCGTGGTCGTCTACGTGTCGCCGTCAGGAGCGAGCGCGGGCAGCGCCGGCGTTTTCATCACCTTGGCGGCGGATATCGCTGCAATGGCGCCGAATACGATCATCGGCGCGGCGCATCCGGTTGCATTCGGTACCGGGGGCTGGGCGGAGAACACCAACGAGGTGATGAAACAGAAGATGGAGAACTACACCTCCAGCTTCATCGAATCCATCGCGGACAAGCGTCATCGCAACGTCGAGTGGGCGAAATCCGCCGTGCTCCAAAGCGTTGCGACCACCGCCCAAAAGGCCCTCAAGGCCAATGTCATCGATCTCATCGCGGACGACGTCCCGGACTTGCTGAAGCAACTCGACGGGCGCACCGCCGGCGGCAGGACACTCCAGACTGCGAACGCGAAAATCGTGGACATCCCGATGAGCGCGGGCGAACGCGTATTTCAACTGATCTGGCGGCCCGAGGTGATGTTCGTGCTCCTGCTCATCGCCATGTACGGCATCATCGGCGAATTGAGCAGCCCCGGTGCGATCCTGCCGGGCGTGGTCGGCGCGATCGCGGTGATCCTGTTTCTGTTCATGTCGGCGACGCTGCCGGTGAACGTCGCCGGGCTGGCGCTGATCGGCCTGGCGATCGCGCTTTTCGTCATTGATGTGTTCGCGCCGACGCACGGGGTGTTGACCGCGGGGGGCGTCGTGTCGTTTTTCCTCGGCGCACTGATGCTGTTCAACCACGCCGCGCCGGGTTTCGCGTTGTCTCTGGCCTGGATCATTCCGGCGACGGTTATCACTGCGGCGTTCTTCATCTTTGTGGTCGGCAAGGGGATTCGCGCGCAATTCAAGCCGGTTCGCGCCGGGACGGAAACGATGATCGGCAAGCGGGTGATCGCGCTCTCGCGGACGGATTCTCGAGGCGGCCAGGTATTCATCGAAGGCGAACGCTGGAATGCCGTGAGTGAGACACCCATCGAACCCGGGCAACCGGTGGAAGTGACCGGCATCAACGGGCTAACGCTGAACGTCAAACCCACAACCTAGAGACGGAGAGATCATGAGAGACCTTGTCAATGCGGCGATGAGCCTCGGTCCGGCCGCGGTGATTCTGGTGGTATTGGCCATCTTCGTGTTGCCGCTGGCCGTCCGGATTCTGCGTGAATACGAGCGCGGCGTGATTTTCCGGCTCGGGAAGCTGCTGGACGCGAAGGGGCCAGGCCTCATCTTTCTCATCCCCCTCGTGGACAAGATGGTGAGAATGGACTTGCGCATCGTCACCATCGGTGTGGCGCAGCAGGAAATCATGACCCGAGACAACGTGCCGGCCACCGTGGACGCGGTCGTCTATTTTCGCATCATCAATCCGTCGGACGCCGTGGTGAAAGTGGAGAATTTCTTGATGGCGACATCGCTCATCGCGCAAACGACGCTGCGCAGCGTGCTGGGCCAAGCCTCGCTGGACGATCTGCTGTCACAACGCGACGTGATCAACAAGAAGTTGCAGGAGATCATCGATCGGCAGACCGAGCCGTGGGGCATCAAGGTCACAGCCGTCGAAGTCAAAGATGTTTCGCTGCCCGACAGCATGAAACGCGCGATGGCCAAGCAGGCCGAAGCCGAACGCGAACGTCGCGCGAAGGTCGTGAACGCGGAAGGCGAATTTGAGGCCGCTGAAAAGATGGTCCAAGCGGCGTCGATGATCGCGAAAGAGCCGATCGCGCTGCAATTGCGCTATCTGCAGACCATGCGCGAGATTGCGAACGAACACAACACGACCACGTTTCTGCCGTTACCGATCGAGTTGTTCAGCGCGTTCGCGAAGAAGGGCTAGCGACAATGCTGTTCAGTTAGGGTGAGCGGCGGCGGCTCCACGTGCGCGTGCGACGATGGCGCTGCAGCACGTGGACGCGGTAGCTCCGAGTGCGCATGGGTCGGGATCTGGTCAACTGGAAGATCGCCGCGCACGTAGTGGGCGACCTCACCGCATCGGTCCGGAGCTCAATTGGGACCGGATGAATCGGGCAGGCCGTGGGATCTGGGCCGGCTCGATCCGTCACCATGCGGGGAAGTATTGGGTGTACTTCGGAACTCCCGACGAGGGGTTCTTCATGAGCACGGCGAGGCATGCCGAGGGCCCGTGAGAGCCGGTGAAGGCGGTGATGCCGGTGGCGGGCTGGGACGATCCCTGTCCCTTCTGGGACGACGATGGGCGACCCTGTGCAGCGGAATCGTGTGGATGTGCGTTCATCGCAAGGCGACGGTCCATGCCGGCTACCACCGACCTCCCGCGTTCGATGTCGATCGCGTGAGCTCACGGATCAATATGGCCAACGCCATGATAAGGCAACTTCCCTCAGTCTCGCCAGCGCACCGACGATCGATCGCCGGTGCGTTTGGGAGAGTACCGTCACCGCCCGCGCCTGGTCGTGATCACGATGACGCCGTTCGCGCCGCGGACGCCGTAGAACGATGCCGCGGCGTCCTTCACCACCTCGATGCGCTCGACGTCTCGCGGATCGATGCCGCGGAGATCAGCGGTCGATCGGCTCGCGCCGTCGATGACGACGAGAGGCTCGTTGCTGGAACCAAAGGACCCCGTGCCGCGAATCTGGATCGTGAAGCCGCCCCCTTTCGGGATCACCTGGACGCCGGAGAAGCGCGCCTGAATCATCTGCTCCACGCGCGTGAAGCGAGTGCGCTCGCTCTCCTCGAAGTCGACCACCTGCGTGGCCGAGCTCCGGCTTTGCTCCACGCGGGCGTTTCGGGCGGAATCCGCGCTGCGCGCCTCCGCCCGCTCAGCGTCGGTATCGGTCGTCGAATGCCGGAGACATGCGGTGCTGGCCGCGAGGTAGATCCCCAACACCGCGAACCGGACGTACAGGTACACTCCAGGTTGCTTCATTCTGGCCTTCCCGTCGCCTTGGGTTTGCCCTTCGCGCGGACCAAGTGTCGATAGTAGGTCCCCACTGGGTCCGGCGCCAGCTTCAGCGACGGAACGATTTCGACCAGAGTCTACTCATGCAGCGATTCCTCGCCTCCGCGGGGGGGGCCGTGGGCCGTCTTGCCCCCCAGCGCGCGAAGGTGAACGGAATTTCACAAACCGATCATTTGACATCTTGCGCATTCCACGCCAGTATATTGTTTGGCTCTTGTGCAAGACCGGGCGGGACTGCAGGACGACGACGTGGCGCCTCCGCGCCGTAGCCTCGCTCGAACACCAGTTCCTACCGCCACCGAGGTCCAGATGTCTTTGATCAACCCCTCTACACGGTGGCTGCTGGCAGTGTGTGCCATCGTGCTGCTTGCCGTGCCGTCGGTTGCTTTCGGGCAAGGGACGGGAGTTATCAGCGGCACTATCGCAGACTCCGCGGGCGCGCCCATCGTCGGCGCACGCGTGAGCGTCAATGGCGCGACCATCGCCACGAGCAGCGACCAGACTGGCCGTTACACGCTCATCGGGATTACAGCGGGCACGCACACCGTTCGCGCCCGTCTCCTTGGTTATCGCCTGCTGGAGCAGACCGTCACGGTCAACTCCGGTCAGACGACGACGCTGAACTTCCCCCTAGTCCGCGCGCCTTTCGAGCTGGAGCGCGTGATCTCGACGGGCTATGGCTCGCAAAAGAAGGCGACCGTCACCGGTGCGGCCGACGTCGTCGCCGGTGAAGAGATCACCAAGCGTCCCGTCTCGAACATCACGAAGGGCCTTCAGGGCTTCATGCCCGGCGTCACGGTGCAGGACTTCGGCGGCCGGCCTGGCGGGGACGGTGGACAGATTCGCATCCGCGGCGTGGGTACGCTCGGCAACAACGGGGCGCTGATTCTCGTGGACGGCGTCGTCGGGGAGATCAACAACATCGACCCGCTCGACATCGAGAGCGTCTCGGTGCTCAAGGACGCGGCGTCGGCGGCGATCTACGGCGCGCGGGCGGCGAACGGCGTGGTGCTGATCAAGACGCGCCGCGGCCGCAACACGGGTGGCCTCAAAATCACGTATGACGGCTACGTCGCGCAGCAGGAAGCGCAGGACATGCCGCAGCGCGTGGACATCCGCACCGAGCTCGAGGCGATCAACAAGGTGTACCTGAACTCCAACCAGGCGGCGAAGTACAGTGCCGGCTACATCGACAGCACGGTGAGTGGGGTCGACCCGGTCAAGTACCCGAACACGAATTGGCTCGGGCTGATCTACAAGAAGGCCCGGATGACCGACCAGACGGTGCGTCTCTCGGGCGGGAACGATCTGGCGACGCTCTCGGTCTCGGGGAACTACTTCGATCAGGAGGGCATCCTCGCTGCCGAGAACTACTACAAGCGGTTCACGCTGCGCGCGAACAGCGACTTCAACATCACGAAGCGACTCACCGCCGCGGCGGACCTGTGGCTGATGAACGAGCGGGTCATGCGGCCACGCGGTGAGGGCGACGCGCTGTTCCGCGCCCTGCACGACACGCCGCCGACCTCGGTCGCGCTCTATCCGGACGGGGGATACGGCTGGTCCCGGAGCCCCTTCAACCCACTCGCCCAGTTGCGCGAGCAGGGCTACAACAACTCCCGCTGGCGGACCTCGTCCATCAGTACGCGCGCGGTCTACCAGCTCGAGAACGGCCTGAAGTTCAGCGGATACTTCACAGGCGACAACAAGGAAAACCGCGGGCTCGAGTTCACGCCGATGTATCGCTTCGTCGACCAAACCACCCCGACGGTCGCGAGAATGGAGAACATCCGCACGAACTCGCGGGACACGCGCAACACCGACTACAATGTCGAGGTGCAGGCAACGGGCGAGTACGAGCGCACGTTCGGCCTGCACGCGACCCACCTGTTGGTCGGCTACGACCAGCGGCAGAGCGACCACGACGATGTGTTTGCCGAGCGCCAGGGTGCGTACAACAACGAGCTGCAGCTCCCCGGCTCCGGCGACGCGTCGTTGCAGAATACGGGCAGCAACGCGAATTCGAACCGTCTCGTCGGTGTGTTCAGCCGCTTCAACTACGGCTGGAGCAACAAGTACCTCTTCGAGGCCAACGTCCGCCGCGACGGCTCGTCACGCTTCGGTCCGGCCAAGAAGTACGGCGTGTTCCCGTCGGTCTCCGCGGCATGGCGCGTCTCCGATGAGTCGTTCTTCCAGAACCACGTCGGCTTCATCAACGAGCTGAAGCTGCGTGGCTCGTGGGGCCGGCTCGGCAACGACCGCATCGGTGACTACCTCTTCCAGCAGACCATCAACATCAACTCGGGGAACTACAACTTCAACAACGCGCTCGCGACCGGTGCAACGCCGGGCCGCATCGCGAACCCGGACATCGGCTGGGAGACGACCGAGCAGACCAACGGTGGCGTCGATGTCGAGATGATGCAGGGCAAGCTGTCCTTCACGGGCGACATCTACAAGAAGAACACATCGGGCATCCTGCTCCAGGTGCCGATCTCGTCGCTCGTCGGACAGACGGCGCCGACGCAGAATGCCGCGTCCGTGAGCAACACCGGGTGGGAAGCGGCGGTGAACTGGCGCGACCAGTTCAGGTCGTTCAACTACCAGATCGGATTCAACCTCTCCGACGTGAAGAACAAGATCACCAACCTCCCCGGCGGCGATCAGATCGGCGGCGGAACGATCCGCCGTGTGGGTGAGCCGATCGACGCGATCTTCGGCGTGCAGGCCGTGGGCATCTTCCAGAACGCGGCCGAAGTCGCCTCGTGGGCGATTCAGCTGCCGGGCAAGACCGGACCTGGTGATCTGAAGTACAAGGACCAGAACGGCGACGGCAAGATCGACGCTAACGACCGGGTGGTGCTCGGCAATCCGATCCCGCGCTACACTTGGGGCTCGAACATGTCGGCGCAGTACAGGAGCGTCGATGTCAGCGTGCTGGTCACAGGTGTCGGGAAGCAGGATGCGTACATGGATGGCGCGCTGATCGAAGGACCGACCTGGGAGAATTTCTACCCCGAGTACCTGCGTGATAACTGGACGCCGGAAAACCCGAACGCGGCGTTCCCGCGATTCGTGTTCCGCTCCGACCACAACCACAACGCGCCGGGCAGAAACTCCTGGTGGGTGCGCGATGTGAAGTACGTCAACCTGAAGAACATCAACCTGGGCTACAGGTTGCCGAGCAGTCTGACCAGCCGGGCCGGTTTCAGCAGTGCTCGCGTCTATGTCTCCGGCAGCAACGTGTACAGCTGGTCGAAGATGAAGGGGCTGCTCCCCGTGGAGCTGAACCCAGGCGCTGCACGCGGCACCTACTACTACCAGACGCGCAACTTCAGCTTCGGAACGAACATCGGCTTCTAACCCTTCGCGTCCTTCATCTTCTCATCATCTGATGAAATCGAGATTCCTTTTTTCATGCGCGCTCGCGTTGGCGGTGCCTCTCGCCGGCTGCCAGACCGACAAGCTGCTCGACGTGGTCTCGCCCACGCAGGTGGCGGACAACAATTTCTGGTCGCGGGAGAACGACGCGATCCTCTTCCTGACGGGGACGTATAGCGCGCTCCCGTCGTGGATCACCATCATCGAGCTCGACGGCCTCACCGACAACGGCACGATCAACCGCCAGTTCGACGCCCGCTACGTCTACGCCGACGGGTCGTTCGACCCCCAGAGCGGCTACTCGGTCGGGCACTGGAACGGCCTCTTCGGCGCCGTGGCCCGCACAAACATCCTCCTGGCCAACATCGATCGCATCCCGGCCACCAAGATCGATCCGATCCGGAAGGCACGCTACGTCGCCGAGGCCAAGTTCCTTCGCGGCGTCTTCTATCTACAGCTCGTCAGCAGGTTCGGCGACGTGCCCATGCCCCTGGTCCCATTGACCGACGCCGAGGCTCGCGCGCTGACCAACACGCCGGCCGCGAAGATCTACGATCAGATCCTCCTGGACTTCGACGCCGCCGCCGGGGGGCTGCCAAACTCCTACACCGGCGCCGACATCGGCCGCGCAACCAAGGGGGCCGCCCTCGCCTTCAAGGCGCGCGCCGCGCTCTACGCCGGCCGAAACCAGATCGCCGCCGACGCCGCCAAGGCGGTCATGGACATGGGACTCTACAGCCTCTTCCCGAACTACGGGAACCTGTTCCTCTACGCCGGCGAGAACAATTCGGAGATCATCTTCACGCGCAAGTACTCGAAGGCTGCGCAGGCGATCGGGCAGAACAACAACATCTTCGGTGAGTTCGGGCCGCCGTCGAACTCGGCCACCGGACATGTCGTGCCGATCCGGGCCCTGATCGACTCGTACCAGATGACTGACGGCAACTCCATCGCGACGTCGCCTCTGTACGACCCGGCTCCGGACAAGATGTACACCAACCGGGATCCACGGCTGGCCGCGACGGTCCTGTACCCCGGGGCATCCTGGGATGGCAGGCTGTATGACTCCCGCCCCAAGGGCATCTCCACGATGCCGGAGGCGATCGATCTGCAGAACGAGAACACATCGGTGACGGGGTACAACATCCGGAAGTACATCGATCTGGTCGACAAGGCGGACCGCGGCAACGGGGGGATCGACATCATCCTGATGCGCTACGCCGACGTCCTGCTCATGTACGCCGAGGCCAAGGTGGCGCTGGGGCAGGCGGACGCCTCGGCGCTCGCGGCAGTCAATCAGGTACGAGCCCGCGTGGGGATGCCCCAATTGACGACTCTCACGGAGGCTGACGTGCGCTACGAGCGGCGCGTCGAGCTGGCGTTCGAGGGCCTACGACTCTTCGACATCCGCCGGTGGAAGACCGCCGCGCAGGTGATGCCGACCGCGGTGGTCACGGGGATCGATTACCTCGATGCCACAGGGGCGTTGAAGACGGCGACAGTGCCGGCCTCGGCGCGCGCGTTCCCGGTGCGCAACTATCTCTGGCCATTTCCCCAGGCCGAGCTCGACCTCAACCCCAACCTCAAGCAGAACGCCGGGTTCTAAGAGCCACAACGAGGTGATAGCGATCGACCAAGGGCGCCGAGGCAACTGCCTCGGCGCCCTTGGTCATTCCCGACGGAACCGCCCCACCTTCCTCGTTCACAGCACGGACGATGAGCGGGTGTCATCCCGCGGGAGCGAGCGCAGCGAGCGAGTGTCGGGATCTACCTTCCCTTTGACCTGGCCGGCTTCGATGCGGGGACCGTAGATCCCGACAGTCGCTTCGCTCATGTACATCGCGCAAGTAGGCGGAAGGTCACCCGGTGGATTTCCGGAACGTGCGCCTGCTCAACCTGGAAGGGTGCATGGACCCGCACGCGAAGAACTACAAGCGCTACTATTTATATCAAGTCGAATCCCGCCGCGCGCCAATAGCGCGCGGAGCCCCACGTCGCCCGTTCGCGCGCGATCTTTCTTTTCGCTGTCCTCTCTCTCCATTCTCATGACATCAGTCGAGCTGAACCCCCGTCACGCGCTCGCGGCGCGCACTCCATGGCACGCGACGCGGACGCTGCCGGCGATCGCGCTGGCGCTCTCGTTGGGAGCGCCTGCCGCGGCGATCGCCCAGGCTCCGGCGCAGAACACTGCCCGCCCGCAACCGATCCCGAGGAGCGGAACCGTTCCGCTCGAGCCGACCGTCGAACAGAAGCTGCAGGCGGACTTCAAAGCGCCAGACGGCTTCAAGGTCACGCTCTTCGCGGGGCCGCCGGTGGCGATGTATCCCACCTGCGTGAATGAATCGCCGGACGGAGCGGTGTTCGTGTGCGTGGACCCGAACCTGTCGCTTTCCACGCTCAAGGGCGTCGGGCGCGTGATGCGGCTCGTGGACACCGACGGTGACGGCCATGCCGACCGGTACACGACCTTCGCGGAGATGGACAGCCCGCGCGGCGTCGTGACCGACGGCAAGACGGTGTACGTGATGCACCCGCCGACGCTCACCGCCTATCGCGACACGAACGGCGACGGCGTTGCCGACCAGTCCACCGACATCGTCACCGGACTCGGATTCGATCTCGACTTCCGCGGCGCCGACCACACGACGAACAACTTGCAGCTCGGTCCGGACGGCTGGCTGTACGTTGCCGTGGGCGACTACGGCTTCATCAAGGCGGTCGGCACCGACGGCCGACAGATCCAGCACCGCGGCGGCGCCGTGGTGCGGGTGCGCCCCGACGGCACCAACCTCGAGATCGTCGCGGTCGGCACGCGCAACATCTACGACGTCGCCCTCGATCCGTTCGCGCACATCTTCGCGCGCGACAACACGAATGACGGCGACGGATGGGATACGCGCCTGCACTATCTGGCGCCGGGAGCCAACATGGGCTACCCGACGCTGTACCAGAACTTCAAGACGGAGCACTTCCCCTCCCTCGCCGACTATGGCCCGGGCGCGGGGGTGGGAAGCCTCTGGCTGCAGGATCCGGCATGGCCCGCAGGGTTCAACAACACGTTGTATACGGGCGACTGGACGATGCAGAAGATCTACCGCCACACGCTCTCGCCCAAGGGCGTGATCTACGGCATCCAGCAGGAGGACTTCATCAGCGTGCTGCGTCCCTCCGACCTGGCGCTCGACGCCAGCTCGAATCTCTACGTGACGAGCCTCGCCGGCGGCCAGTTCACATACAACGGGGACACGGTCGGCTACGTGCTGCAGGTGCGGTCGAGCACGAGCACTCCGTCGCGCGAGGCATCGGTGTTCAAGGCCACCGATGCGGCGCTGCTCACGGCGCTCGGCTCGGGGAACGCGCTCCACCGGCTGCACGCGCAGCAGGAGCTGCTCCGCCGCGGCGCCAAGGATGCCACGGTGCGGAGCCTTCGCCAGGCGATCGCCGACGATAAGAGAAGCGCCGACGCGCGCGCCGCCGCGATCTTCACCCTGAAGCAGCTCGTGGGCGCCAGGGCGAACGACCCGCTCGTGCAGGCCGCGAGCGCCGCCGACGCCCGCGTGCGCGAGACCGCGCTCAGGACGCTAGCCGATCGCACCGACCAGCTCCAGGGCATCTCCTCGGCACTCTTCGTCAAGGCGCTCGCCGATCCGGACCCGCAGGTGCAGGTGCAGGGGATCCACGGCCTCGTTCGGCTCGGCGCGCGTGATGCCGCCGACGCGCTCGTGCCCCTCACCGGCAGCAGCGATCAGGCGCTCTCGCACCTGGCGGTGAACGCGCTCGTGAGCCTCGATGCGTCCGGCGCGGCGGTGAAGGGGATCGACGGCACGCCCGAGGTGCGCGCCGGTGCACTGCGCGCCATCGCGCTGATTCACGAGCCGGCAACGGTGACCGCGCTCGTCGATCGTCTCGGAGGCAGCTCCGACGCGCCGACGCGCGCGGCCCTGCTGCACACGCTCGCCCGACTGCACAACCGCGAGGGGTACTGGCGCGGCGACTGGTGGACGACGAAGCCCGCCCACCTCGGACCATACTTCGACCCCGCCCCGTGGGAGGAGAGCCCACGCATCCGTGCGGCGCTCACCAGTGCGCTCGTCGCCTCAAGCGGCGACGAGTTCACCAACCTCGTCAACGATCTCGCGCTCAATCAGGTGCTGCCGCGCGGCGCACAGCCCCTGCTCGCCGCGGTCACCACCGCTCGCGATCCGCTTCGTGCGCAGTTGATCGAGGCCATGGTCGGCCGTACGCAGCTCGACGCCCAGACGCTCGCCATCGCGGCGCAGCTCGACGCGAAGGGTCCCGCGATGCATGGCGCGGTGGCGCAGCTCCTCGCGGGCGAGAGCACGCTCGGCGCGGGCGCGCTCCCGATGGCGCGAAGCGCGGCACTCGACACCAAGCTCGATCCGCGCATCCGTGCGTCGCTCCTGTCGGCCATTAGCCAGGCGCCCGGACAATCGGCGCTCGACGTGGTGGCCGAACTGTTCGCTCGGCTGAACCCGGTGCTGGGGATGCCGGCGGTCGCGACGCCGGCGGCGAACGCGGCCGGAGCAGCGACCGACCCCGTGGAGACGGCATGGCGACGCTTCGTCGGCGACCGGCGCCGCTTCAACGAGCTGGACTACTTCATCAACATGGCCAGGACGGCGCAGCCGGCACAGCGCACCCTCGCCTACGCCGTGCTCGTGCAGACCATCAGAGCGCCGCGGACACCGGCGCAGGTCAGGGAAAAGGTTGCTCCAGTGATCGACGCGGCATGGTCGGACCCCGCGTCGGCCCCGAGCCTCGTGCAGGCGATCAGCCTCATGCGGCTCGAGAGTCAGTACACCGACAAGCTCGCCACGTACAACCAGACCAAGACCAAGTAGCCGCGATCATCATGTCACCCCCGTGACGCAACGCCGACACAACCGAGGAGGAGCCGTGGGCGAGCACGACGAGACGAGAGAGGTGAGCCGCCGGACGTTCCTGTTCGAGCTGGCCGCCATCGGGTTGAGCACCGGCGTGCTGTCCGGCTGCGCGAGCGCCATCTCGCGCAGCGGAGCGTCGTCCAGCGCGAACCAGATCGGGCTGCAGCTCTACACCGTGCGCGATCTGCTGGACAAGGACTTCGAGGGGACGTTGGAGCGAGTGGCGCAGATCGGCTACACCAGCCTGGAGTTCGCCGGCTACTACAACCGCACCCCCGAGCAGGTGCGCGCGATCCTCGACCGGCTCGAGCTCGTCTCGCCGAGCGCGCACATCGGCGCGCAGCTGATGCGCCAGGATGCCACGGCGCAGATCAGGTCCGCGAAGGTGATCGGTCAGGAATACATAACGATCCCTTCCTACAACTTCGCGCGGGACGGCGGCATCGATGCATGGAAGCAGGGCGCGGCGGAGTTCAACCGGTGGGGCGCGATGTGCCGGGAAGCGGGGATTCGGCTCGCGTATCACAACCACGCCGCGGAGTTCGCGAAGCTCGAGGGCGGCCCGACGGGCTACGACGTCCTGATGCGGGAGACGGACCCCAAGCTCGTGGACTTCGAGCTCGACCTGTACTGGGCCGCCTTCGCCGATCAGGATCCGATCGCGCTGTTCGCGAAGTATCCGGGCCGCTTCACCATGTGGCATGTGAAGGACATGCAGGTCACGTCGGGGACGAAGGGGATGGCGCCGGTCGGGCGCGGCACGCTGGACTTCAAGAACATCTTCGCGCACGCGCGCGAGTCGGGGATGAAGCATTTCTTCGTCGAGCACGACAACGCCGCCACCACCGGCGGATCACTGGCAAGCATCCAGACCAGCTACACCTACTTGCGCCAGCTGCTCGCGTGAACGACTCTGGAAGCGGGGCGCCACTCCGCGCGCGCCGCACGCGCCACACCAGTCAGACGAGAGACCTCATGCGTGTTCCTCCTTCGCACTCGCGCCGTCTCGCTCGGCTCGCACCCGCTCTGTCGCTCGTCGTGGCCGTTGCGTGCGCCAGCTTCGGGACAAGTGGCAGCATGGGCCAGGCTGGCCAGACCGCACCGCGTGCCAGCGTGAGCAGCGCCCCTCAGTCGGACTGGATCCAGATGTTCAACGGCCGAGATCTCTCGGGGTGGGACATCAAGTTCGCGAAGCACGAGCTGAACGACAATTACAACAATACCTTCCGCGTGGAAGACGGGTTGCTGAAGGTGCGGTACGACAAGTGGACCGCGTTCATTGGCGAGTTCGGCCACATCTTCTACAAGCAGCCGTTCTCGTACTATCTCGTGGCCGCGGAGTATCGGTTCGTCGGCAATCAAGTGGCGGGTGCCGGGCCGTCACTCGCGTGGGCGAACCGGAACAACGGGATCATGATTCACGGGCAGACGGCGGAAAGCATGGGACTCAATCAGGACTTCCCCATCTCGCTCGAGGTCCAGCTGCTGGGAGGCCTGGGCCGCGGTCCTCGATCCACCGCCAACCTCTGCACACCCGGCACCAACGTGTACTTCGGCGATTCGCTGATCACGCGGCACTGCACCAACTCCACCTCCAAGACCTACGACGGCGACCAGTGGGTCCGCGTCGAGGCCCTCGTGCTCGGCGACTCGATCATCAAGCACATCGCGAACGGCGACACCGTGATGACCTACCGCCGGGCCGAGATGGGGGGCGGCTCGGCGAACAACACCAAGCCCGGCGTGATGCAGCCGGGCAAGGTGCTCACCGAGGGCACCATCTCGCTCCAGGCAGAGACGGCGGAGATCGACTTCCGGAAGGTGGAGATCCTGAACCTGAAAGGGTGCATGGACCCGAAGGCCTCGAACTACAAGCCCTACTACGTGAAGTCCGATCCCGCTGCCTGCCGGTAGCAGCGGGCGCGCAACGTCACTCTCGGACACACCCAACTCACAGGCCATGCGATCAATCGGCACGCGGCTCGGCGCCATGATGTTCCTGCAGTTCTTCATCTGGGGAGCGTGGTACACGACGATCGCCGTGTACATGACCAATCATGGCATGGCGATGCTCACCTTCTAGCCGTACACGGTGAACCCGATCGCGGCGATCGCCGCGCCCTTCTTCGTCGGGCTGGTGACGGATCGCTACTTCGCCACACAGAAGGCGCTCGGCACGCTGCACCTGATCGGCGGTCTCGTGGATCCGGGTCGCGGCCGCGACCGCTTCGGCGGCGCGGCGGCGCACCATCGCCGTGGAGTGGGGTATGCATTTCGACTGACGAATCGTTGATCGAGCTACCCCACTTCTTCGTCGCCCAATATCTCAGCGAACAACCATGCATCGACGTCTTGAATCGCGCCGCCGCCGCCGAGCGGTCCTGATGACCGTTGGACTCGTGACCGCGGCGAGCGTGGGCACGCTGCGCACGCTGTCCGTCGCGGAGGCTCACAGCAGCGAGTCTGCTGGCGCCCAGAGTCGCAAGGCGCCCGCCCGCCGCCGCGCCCGCCAAGTAGCAGCAGCCGACGGAAAGCAGATCTTCGCCACTACCTGTGCCGCCTGTCATCAGGTGAGCGGCGAGGGAGTGGAGGGGACTTATCCTCCGCTCGCGGGAAGCGAGTGGGTCACGGGAGACGACGCGAAGCTCGTGCGAATCATTCTGCACGGGCTCACCGGACCGGTCGAGGTGGAAGGCCAGACCTACGCCGGAGTGATGCCGCCTTGGGGTGGCGTACTCAAGGATCCGGAAGTCGCCGCGGTCGCCACCTACATTCGCAACGCGTGGGGCAACAAGGCGGCGCCGGTGGCTGCGGCCAAGGTCACCAGCATCCGCGCGGCGACCACGTCGCGGAAGACGCCCTGGACGGCGGCGGAGCTCGCCGAGGCCGCCATTCCGGTCAGGAAGGAATAGCTGGCGCGACAGATCGCGCAGCGATCGAAGCTCTCCGCGGGCGGGGCACAGTGCGCCCCGCCCGCGTGCTTTGCGGGATCAGGCCGCCGCTCGCCGAACTCTGAGGAGCGCGATGCCGATCCAGAGGTTGACGAGCGCGAGCACGAAGCCGAGGGATGGCTCCAGGTCGAGCCAGTCGAAGGGCTTCGCCGCCACCACGACGATCGTCAGCGCCGAGACGCGGAGCTGCGCGACAGCCGCCGCATCATCCAGCGGCGCAGGGACGCGCGAGGCCGATCGTGGCGACTCCTCGTTGATCGGCACGCGGATCGGCGCCGCTACCAGCTCGATTCGAGCCCGACCGTCAGCACGCGCCTGGCGGCCGGGTAATAGTAGATGAGCAGGCTCCCCGCCGGGTCGGGGAAGCCGGTCGAGTTGAACCGCGTCCCGAGCAGGTTGCGCACGTCCACCGACAGCCGAGCGCGGCCGACCGGATAGGACGTGCGCGCGTCGAGCTGCGTGTGGCCTGGCAGGGTGAGCGTGTTCTCGTCGTTGAGGAAGGAATCTCCCACGCTCGTGACGCTGAGCGACGCGGACAACCCGTTCGACGATGAGCGGCCAAGCCCGGTCGCGATGACGCGCCGCGGGATCGCCTTGAGTTGCCGACCGCTGTCCTCGGGCACACGCGAGGTGACGCGCTGCAGCGTGAGGTTGGCGAACGCGGTCAGCGACGCCGGACCCTCGAGGGTGAGCCCGGTCTCGAGACCGCGGTGCCGGCTCTTGCCGAGGTTCACGTAGCGGAACTTCTGCAGGGAGAAGTCGAGCTCGTTCCGCATGTCGGTCTGATACGCCGACACGCTGAGCCGCGCGTCGAGCTGCTGCGGAACGATGCTCACCTGATGGTACGCCCCGACCTCGCCGCTCTTTCCATACTGCGCCTCGAGCTCCGGATTGGATGTCGAGATGGCGAATGGCGGAAATGGAACGGGGGTCCGGCGCTGATCGAACAGTTGGTCCATCGTCGGCGCCTTGAACGACTGGCCCACCGCTCCGCCGACCGTCGCGCACGCCGACGACAGCACGAGAGCGATCGCCACTCGGCTCGCGATGCGGTGGATCATCGCGGCGCCGTAGGATAGCTGAAGACGTAGTCGCCCGATCCGACCTCGACGACGACGGCGTCGCCGACTTGCGTCGCTGACGTCACGCCAGCCGCGGACGCGACTGCGCGCGCACCCTCACCCTCCGTGACCTGCGCGAGCGTCGCGCCGGGCAGCCGCACCGTGGCGTGCGTGTTCGCCGGAACGCGGACGTCGAGGCGAAGCTGGCCGCCCTCGAGCTTCCATCCCGATGCCGCGCTTCCGTACTGCGTCATCAGCTCGGCGCGCGCCGAGGTGAGGCCGCCGCCCGGCTGCGGATGAATGACGATGTGCCTGTAACCCGGCGCTGCTTCGTCGAGATCGAGGCCGGCGACGACGCGCACCATCCAGTCGCCGATCGCGCCGTAGGCATAGTGGTTGAACGAGTTCATGCTGGTTTCCTGAAAGGAGCCGTCGGGCCTCTGACCGTCCCACCGCTCCCAGATCGTCGTCGCGCCCTGCGTGATTGGGTAGAGCCACGACGGATACTTCTTGTTGAGCAGCAGCTTGTATGACTCGCTGAGATGTCCCGTCGCGCTCAGCGCATCGGTGAGATAGGGCGTGCCGAGGAAGCCGGTGGTGAGATGCCCGAACTGATTGACGTTGGCGGCCAGTCGCTGTCCCGCGTCGGCGCGCTGCGCGTCGGGCAGCAGATGAAACTCGAGCGCGAGAGCGTACGCGGTCTGGGTATTGGAGCTCATGCGGCCGGATGACGTGACGTACTCACGGTTCCACGCCACTCTGATACGCTCGAACAGGTCGCGGTAGGCACGCGCATCGTCGGTCTTGCCGAGCGCTTGCGCCGCGCGCGCGAGCAGATCCGTGGAGTGCGCGAAAAAAGCAGTCGCGATGAGATCCTTGTCCGTCGTCGCCCCAGGATAGTCAGCGCGCGTAGTGGAGAAGGCGAGCCAGTCGCCATAGTGCCACCCGGTGTTCCAGAGCAGCTTATCGCCGGCAACCTTGCGCTGATACTCGACGTATCTGCGCATGCTCGGGTACTGTCTTTCCAGCAAACGCGTGTCCCCATAGGCGAGGTACATCGTCCACGGGATGATGACGCCCGCGTCGCCCCAGCCCGCCGAGCTGGTCGCGTTCGGCTCCCCACGAGTCAGCACATCGGGGATGACGTCCGGAAATGAGCCGATGGAGCGCTGATCGGCGATCGCGTCGCCGAGCCAGTTGGTGAAGAAACCGGCGACGTCGTAGTTGAATGCGGCGGTACGCGAGAAGACCTGCGCGTCGCCCGTCCACCCGAGGCGCTCGTCGCGCTGCGGACAATCGGTGGGCACTCCGACGAAATTTCCCTTCTGCCCCCAGACGATGTTGTGGTAGAGCTGGTTCAGCATGGAATCAGACGTCTGGAAAGAGCCGGTGCGCGGCATGTCGGAGTGGACGACGATCCCCGTCAACGCATCGGGCGTAAGCGTGCCAGGATAGCCATCCACCTTCACGTAGCGGAAACCGTGGAAGGTGAAGTGCGGCTCGTAGATCTCTTCGCTTCCGCCCTTGAGCGTATACGTATCCGCCTGCTGCGCGGTGCGGAGGTTCGCCGTATAGAAGTTCTCCTTCTTGTCGAGCACCTCCGCGTGTTGGAGGCGCACCGTCGTGCCGGCGGGCCCGCGCACGCGCAGACGCATCCAGCCCACCATGTTCTGCCCCATGTCGAACACCGTCTCTCTGGCCGGCGTATGCAGGATCTTCACCGGTTTGATCTCTTCGATGCGGCGGACCGGCGGGCCGGCCGGCGCGATGAGAATCTCCTTCGAGTGATCCTCCAGCCGAACACCCTTCCAGTTCTTGTCGTCGAAGCCAGGTTGGCTCCAGCCCGCTTGCTCGAGACGCGCGTCGTACGTCTCGCCATTGTAGATGTCGGAGGCGAGGATCGGTCCTGTGGACGCCTTCCATCCTTCACCCGTCCCGATGACCTGCTCGCGCCCATCGGTGTAGCGCACGACGATCTGCGCCAGGAGGGCGACGCGCTTGCCGTAGGTGTTGCGGCGAGTCCCCCAGGCGAGCCGGCCGCGGTACCATCCATCCCCGAGGGTGACGCCGACGGCGTTCGGTCCTCGGCGAAGGAGCACCGTGACGTCGTAGCTCTGGTACTGGAGCCGCTTGTCATAGCTCGTCCACCCCGGCGCGAGGACCTGGTCGCCGACGCGGCGGCCGTTGATCTGCATCTCGTACAGACCGAGGCTCGTCACGTACGCGCGCGCGGACGCGATCGTGCCGTCGAGCGCGAACTCGGTACGAAGCAATGGGCTCGGATTCGAGCGAATAGTGTCTTCCGCTAGATCGGGGGTGATCCAGCTCGCCTTCCACTGCGCCGCCCCCATCAATCCGGTCTCCCAGTACGCGGGTGCGCTCCAGTCTGTAGCACGACCTTCGTTGTCCCAAGCACGAACTTGCCAGTGGTAGCGCTGGCCCGGCTTGAGCGCAGGTCCTGTATACGCGCGGTTTACCGATTTGTCCGATGTCACCTTCCCCGAACTCCACATCGGCGACCGCGCGAGGTCGATCGCGTTCGTGGCGACGCGGATCTCATACCCGCTCTGGAGCGTACCGCGGCGATCGGCGTGGAGCATCCAACTCAGCCGAGGGGAGGGCTCGTCGATGCCGACCGGGTTTGTCGCGTACTCGGTGCGGAGGCGCTCGACGTGGAACGCCTGCGCGCGTGCGGCGCCTCCGAGCAGCGTAATCGCGAACAGCGTCGATGGAAGGAGAAGCCAGCGGCGGGAGTCCGTGCCTTCGTTGCTCATCATTGCGTTGCCCTTGCAGCGGCGGCGTGCACCGCGGCGATTGGAGGAAGGGGTGGGTCGTCAGACTGCATCAATAGGTCGCAAGCGAAACGCGGCAACACCACAGGCTCTGTGCCGAAGTTGAGCCCCCAGTCCGTCTCGTCGCCATTCCAGATACGGAGGAACTTGAACGCGCCGTTCTCGTACCTCCTGGTTAAGTTGGAATCGAACCGCCGAAACGCGAAATTTCACTCTGTGAGAGCTTGAATGCGCTTCGTGCTAAAGTGGTGCGATCTCGTCGGTGACGCGATGCGTATCTCAGCTATCTCGTGGTGGGGAAAATGTCGGCCTCAGTAGCGATAGTGACTCCTCGTGGCTGCGACCGCAGAGAAAAAGTTATCCTAAAGTTATCCGAACGCGCCCAAAAGCCGCACCAAGCAACAAGCATTTACAACTCCAGACAACAAAGCAAAACGGGCTAGCCGCGAGGCTAACCCG
>DASZZU010000233.1:0-4120 GCA_035544855.1 Gemmatimonadaceae bacterium
ACCAGAATCAGCTTGCGGCGCTCCTTCAGCGTGACATCAGCAGCCCGTTCGATCAGCGAACGCGACGCACCGACCGCGATCGCCGACAACGTCCCCATCGAGCAGGGACAAACGATCATCCCCGCGGTAAGAGATGATCCCGAGGCTGGCGGCGCGCCGCGGTCATCGTTCCCGTAGGTCCGGACGCACGAATCCCACGCTTCCTTTCCCACCGCCTCGCGCAGCGCATCCATCGACTCGATCCCCATCTCCGTGTCGAGCAAACGCATCCCGTACTTCGAGACGATGAGCGAAATCGGGCGATGCGAGGCGGTCAGCTGCTGAAGCAATCGAACCGCGTACGGCGCGCCCGACGCCCCCGTAATTCCAACGACAATCGGCGGAGTCGCGCTCATCGCAGCAACCGCTCGGTGAAAACGAAGCCCAGAAACACGATGCTGATCACTCCGTTCATCGTGAAAAACGCGGCGTCGAGTCGGGAGAAATCGTCAGCTCTCACCAGAGAATGCTCGTAGAGGAGCAGCAAACCGGCTACGAGCACGCCGGCGAAATACAACATGCCGGCGCCGGCGCCAACTCCGGCGAGTGCGAGCGCTGCCACGGTCGTCAGATGAAGCACGCGTGCGATTCCGAGCGCATTCGCCTCGCCGAACGTGCCTGGCACCGAGTAAAGACCGTTCTCCCGATCGAAGGAGACATCCTGCAGCGCGTAGAGGATGTCGAATCCGCCGACCCACGTCGCGACGGCAATCGCCAGGGCGATCAGCATCCACCACGGATTGCTCCAGTGACCGGTGATCGCGAGATAGCCTCCTACAGGAGCGATCGAAAGTCCGACACCCAGAACGAGGTGGGACCAGCGCATAAACCGTTTGGTGTAGCTGTAGAAAAGCACCCACGCGAGCGCGAGCGGCGCGAGAATCAGGCACAGCAGATTCAGCTGCCATGCCGCGACGAGAAACAGGAGGGACGCGATCGTCACCGCCACGCTCGCCTCACGCACGCTCATCGTCCCGGAGGGAATCTCCCGCGAACGGGTGCGTGGGTTCCGCGCGTCGATCTCCCGGTCGACGATTCGATTGAACCCCATCGCCGCGAAACGTGCGCTCGTGAACGCGACGACGACCCAGATCACATCGCCAATCGTTATCGGAGCGACGTAGCTCGCCAGCACCACGCCCACCAGAGCAAACGGAAGGGCAAAGATGGTGTGCGGCAGGCGAACGAGATTCGCGTGGCGGAGCAGCACACCTCGACCGCGCAAGGTTTGACGCTCTCGCGTGGCTGTCGGCGTCGGAGCGCCGGGACTACCCGTCATTGGTCCGCCATCTCTCTGCTCGCTCATTGGGTCCCAGTCCCAGCTTCGACCACATCGCGTCCACCCGCTGCTTCGTCGCCGGATCCATCTCGATCAGCTTGGGCCAGTTGCGCGTGAATCCCTCCTCCGGCCACTTCCGCGTGGCGTCTATTCCCATCTTCGAGCCGTACGTGAACGCGCGACTCGAGTGGTCGAGTACATCGATGGGACCCATCGAGAACCGGACGTCCCGCTCCGGATCTATGTGGTTGAGCGCGACCCACCAGGCTTCCTGAACGTTTCGAACGTTCACTTCCTTATCGACCACCACGATCACCTTCGCGAGCGACATCAGTCCCTGTCCCCACATCGCGTTCATCACCTTGTACGCCTGACCCGGATACTGCTTGTCGATCGATACGAAGACGAGGTTGTGAAAGATTCCCTCCGCCGGCATGTGATAGTCCACAATCTCCGGAATCGTGAGCTTGAGCAGCGGCAGAAAGATCCGCTCGGTCGCATGGCCGAGGTAGTAATCCTCCATCGGCGGCCTCCCGACGATTGTCGTCGCGTAGACCGGTGAGCGACGCATGGTAAGCGCCGTCACATGCACTTGCGGGTATAGGTCAGCCTCCGAGTAGAAACCGGTGTGATCACCGAATGGTCCCTCGACGACGAGCGGCTCGGCGGGGTCGATGTAGCCTTCGATCACGAACTCCGCTTCCGATGGTACCTCGAGATCGCAGGTGACCGCTTTGGTGAGACTCACCGGCGCCTTCCGCAGGAATCCAGCGAACAGGAACTCGTCGATCGTCGGCGGGAGCGGCGCCGACGCCGAGTAGACCGACGCTGGATCGGCGCCGATCGCGATGGCGACGTGCATGCGCTCGCCCCTCTCCGCCATCTCGCGCCAGTGCGCGGCTCCAACCTTGTGGCGCTGCCAGTGCATTGCGAGCGTGCGCGGGCCGAGCACCTGCACCCGGTACATGCCGACATTGCGGATGCCGCGCTTGGGATCCTTCGAGATCACCATTGGGAGCGTGATGTACGGCCCCCCGTCCTCCGGCCAGCATGTAATGATCGGCAGCCTGGAGAGATCCACTTCGTCGCCCTTGAGCACGACCTCCTGCGATGCGGCCTTCCCGCTTCGTACTCGCGGCGGAAATTTTCCCAGCTCCAGCAGCCTTGGCAGCATCGACAGCTTGCCGAGGATCCCTTCCGGAACCTTGAGGTCGAGCATCTCGGTTATGCGCTGTCCGACCTCATCGAGCTCCTCTACGCCCAACGCGAGTGACATGCGCCGCATCGAGCCAAAGAGATTGATCACGACCGGGTACTGCGAGCGCTCACCACTGTCGAGGACGACGTTCTCGAAAAAGAGCGCCTTGCCTCCACCCGGCTGCTTCATCACTCTGTCCGCGATCTCGCACAGCTCGAGGCGCGCCTTCACGGGCTCGCTGATCCGCGCGAGCTCGCCCGCGCGATCGATGGCCGACAGGAGCTGCGAGATGTTATCGAGACTCATTTCTTCCGGGGACAGGGCTCTCGCCGACGTGGATCGCGACCGCTCCAAACAGCAGACTCGACCAGCTCACTCTACTGAAGCCTGCACCCTCCATTCTTTTCGCCAGCTCCTCTTCGACGGGAAAATTCGCGACCGAGCGCGGCAGATATGTGTAAGCGGTGCGGTGTCCGCTCACGAGTCTGCCGATGAGCGGGAGTACGTTGCCGAAATAGAACAGATACAGTGATCGCAGCAGGCGAGCTCGGGGCGTAGAGAATTCGAGAATGACGAATCGCCCCCCGGGCGCGAGGACCCTCAATGCCTCTCTCAGAGCCTGGTCGAGTCCCGCCACGTTCCTTATTCCGAATGCCACGATCGCACCAGCGAGACTACTCGACCCGATCGGCAGCTCTACCGCATCTGCCGCGACCGGCGCGACTTTCGACCTGATCACCTTCCCCGCGCCGGCCTTGAGCATTGGCTCGGCGAAATCGGCTCCTATAACTAGACCTTTGAACCCGGCCAACCTCGAAATCTGCTCCGCGACATCCAAAGTCCCCGCACAGAGATCCAGGTAGGTTCCGGTTGGGTTGCGCTCGACGTTCAGCTTCGCGATCGCCTTGCGCCGCCATCTCCGGTCGATGTTCAGACTCAGGACGTGATTGAGGAGGTCGTATCGCGGGGCGATCTCCGAGAACATCCGCTTGACGTACGCGCGCTTCTCGGCGCCACCGGCAGCGGCGGCACTGGCGGTCGCGCTGTCTATGTCGGTGGCCAGCATCCTTCCAAAGTTGCCCGGCAACAGTGCGCGGGGCAAGCTATCTTACCCGCGCTTCCTCAATGACGCCCAAGTCCTACACCGACGTATCCGACCAGCAGGTGGTCGTCTTCGCCCAGGAAGGGCGTGAAGACGCCTACCGCGAGCTTATCAAGCGATATGAGCGACCCGTTTTCTCGCTCATATACCGCATGGTGCGCGACACCGAGACCGCCGAAGATCTCGCGCAGGAAACGTTCATCAAGGTCCTCAACAACATCGATCGCTACCGGCCCGAGTTCAAATTCTCCAGCTGGTTGTTCAAGATCGCCAACAACATCACCATCGATCACCTGCGCCGGCGACAGGTGGATACCATCAGCATCGAGGGATCACCCGATGCCGTGACGGCTGAGAGAGCGCGCGCGACCGCGGTGACAGTCACGAGCGGCGGCGAATCTCCTCTCGAAGAGCTGGAATCGCGCGAGCTTGGCGCCCAGATCGAGAAGGCGATTGCGAAGCTCCGTCCCGAGTATCGCGCTTGCATCATCCTGCGACACGT
>DASZZU010000234.1:0-4985 GCA_035544855.1 Gemmatimonadaceae bacterium
GATGACATCAGGCGTGACGCCACTCGACGAGATCGCTTCGCGTGCCGCGACCAGAGTGCGCTCGAAAATCTCGTCGGCGTCGTGCTCGACCCAGCCCGGCTGCGGAAAGTGCTGCGTGATCTCCTGGTAACCGCGGCCGGCGACCTTACCGTCGGCGCCGATCACGAGCGCAGTCGTGCCCGTGGTACCCTGATCGATCGCGAGGACGTGCTTCACTCCGTCCTCGGCTCTTTTCGCCGCTCAGGGAAATACTCGTCGAGAAATTCGATCAACGCACTCTCCTCCGGCGCATGCCGGATCCCATTGTCATTGGACCTCACTTTCTTGGGAAGCGTGATGGTAGTCCCGCTCCGCAGATACCGCATCACGATCACCGGGTGCACGTAGGACTTCCTACATATAGTAGGGGTGTTCCCCAGCTCGGCCGCAACGAGACGCACCGCGGTAACGACGTTCTTCTTCCGCTCCGTCTGACTCTTTCCCTTCCCCAGCTCCGCCAGCACCGTCGCCGCCCGCAGCGTCCCGCCCCAGGTCCTGAAATCCTTCGCCGTGTACGGGAACTGCGCGATCCGCTCTATGTAGTCGTTGACGTCGCCCGAATCCACGTTCTCCCACTTTCCGTCTTCCAGATACCTGAACAGCCTCGGCCCCGGCGTCTCGAGCAACTCCGTGACGAATCGCGCGAGGTCCTTACCATCCACGACGTTCCGCTGCGTGATCGATCTCTTGCCGAGGTACTCGAATTCCACGGTGTTGTCGTCGAGGACGAGAGCGTGGGACTTCCGCATCGTAGTAATGCCGAAGGTGTTGTTCTCCTTCTGGTATCGCTCGCTGCCCACGCGGAAGAATCCTTGCGAGATGAGCCGCACGATCCCCGCGCACACTTTCTCCTTGGAAAGGCCCTTGCGGCGGAAGTCGCGCATGATATGAGAGCGCAGAGTCGGGAGGTCGCGCGCCATCTGCCGCACCCGGTAGTATTTGCGGAGCTCGCCCTTCTCCACCGCGCGCGGATGATACTTGTACTGCTTGCGCCCGCGCGCATCGAACCCCCAAACCTGGATCGCCGCCCGCGGATCGGTCGAGACATGGACGTCGCGCCACGCCGGCGGAATCCGGAGCTTGTCTATCCGCTCCAGCTGCGCCTTGTCGCCGACAGCGCGGCCGTTGGGCCCAACGTAGCGAAATCCACTGGTCTTCGAGCCTTCACGAACGATCCATTTTCGCGCCATTTATCCGTCGCCCAAGATCGAACTTTCTGGGTAGATTTGAGCAGCCATCGCTGCCCTCGCGGGCACCGGGTCCAACGCCGCCGGCAGCCGCAAATCTATCAACAAACAGCTACGCATGCCTTTCAAGTTCTTGACGCTCGACGTGCAAGACCGCGTCGCCACTCTGACGGTCAACCGGCCCGAAAAGCTCAATGCGCTGAACGATGCGACCATCGCCGAGCTGGGGCAGGCCATCGACCAGATTCGCGTTGACGATTCCATCGGAGGCGCGATTCTCACCGGAGCCGGGCGCGCGTTCGTCGCCGGCGCCGACATCTCCGAGCTATCCAGCCAGACTCCAGTTCTCGCCAAGGCACGCGCTCGTGCGGGGCAGGATGTGTTCCGCAGATTCGAGACCTGCCCCAAGCCCGTCATAGCGGCGGTCAACGGCTTCGCGCTGGGCGGCGGGTGCGAGCTGGCGATGGCGTGTCATATCCGAATTGCATCCGAAGCGGCCAAGTTCGGTCAGCCGGAGAGCAAGCTCGGACTTCTTCCCGGATACGGCGGCACCCAGCGTCTTCCCCGCCTCGTCGGAAAAGGGCGCGCGATGCAGCTCCTCCTCACCGGCGAGATGATCGACGCCGCGGAAGCATTCCGGATCGGTCTCGTCAACAGGGTTGTTCCCGCGGATCACCTGATGAATGAAGTGCGCAACACGATGAGGGCGATCCTGGCGAATGGCCCTCTCGCCGTCGCGCTGTGCATCGAGGCGATTGACCGGGGGCTCGAGATGTCGCTCGAGGAAGGATTCATTCTCGAGGCGAATCACTTCGGACTGCTCGCCGCGACCGACGACATGCGCGAGGGAACCCGCGCCTTCGTCGAGAAGCGCGCGCCCGCGTTCAAGGGAAAGTGAGCATCGCGCCCGTAGAGTCATCCACGCGCCCATCGAGCGCGAGATCGGCGGTCCCCCCACCCCCCGGTCGCATCCGGCTCGATAGCATTGCGATTCAGGATTTCCGCAACCTCGAGCGGGTCAATTTGAATTTCCCCGCCGAAGGTGTCGCGCTCATTGGCGACAACGGACACGGCAAGACGAATCTTCTCGAGGCGATCTACTATCTACAGATCCTGCGCTCTATCCGCGACGCGCGGGATCAGGACCTCACGCGCTTCGATGCCGCCGGATTTCACATCGCCGCCAAAGTTCACTGCCCCGCAGCGCACGAGATCGCCGTCGGGTTTGAGCGAGCGTCGAAGAAAAAGAAGGTCACGATCGATGGCCTCGTGCCACGCAGACTGAGCGACGCGCTCGGCAAGCTTCCCTCCGTGATGTTCTCGCCACGCGATCTCGAGCTGGTGAGCGGGGCGCCGAGCGAGAGGCGGAGATATCTCGATCTGCTGCTGGCGCTGACCGACAGGAAGTACCTGCACGCGCTACAGCACTACCGCGCCAATCTCGCCCGACGCAACGCAGCGCTGCGCAATGCGACGCGACGTGGAGCAAATGATTCAGAGGTGTCCGTCTGGGAGCCGGCGTTGGCCGAGCACGGGTCGGTGCTCATAGAGTCGCGTGCGAGATGGGTGAACGACTCGGCGCGCGAGTTCGCGCGAACCTCGGAAGAGATCGGCGAAAAGGGACGGGCGCGGATGCGCTACATAAGCCCGTTTGCCGAATCGGAAGCTCGCCACGACGTGCTGCTCGCCGCATTAGAGGAGAAGCGCCCGCTCGACATGCGTCGGGGCATCACTCACGTCGGTCCGCACCGGGACGATCTGGAGCTGACTCTGGATGGGCGAGATCTTCGTCTCTTCGGCTCCGCTGGCCAGCAGCGCACGGCTGCGATCGGGCTACGGATGCTCGAAGCAGCGACGTTGCGCGATCACGCGGGTGCAGAGCCGGTGCTGTTGCTCGACGATCCGTTCGCGGAGCTGGACATCCGCCGCGCTGCGCGAATCCTCCTCATGCTCGAGAAGCGCGGACTCGGGCAGACGATTCTCGCGGTGCCGCGCGAAGCCGACATCCCGCCGGGATTGATGCAGCTCGATAGACTGTTGGTGAGGGACGGAGTCGTCAGCGAAATGAAGGTAAGACTGAAGTTCTAGCCACAATTCTTGAGCGGAGACCCATTATCATGTCTACATCCACCGGCAGGAAAAACGCCCACGACTACAAGGCCCGTCTCGTCTGGGAGGGCAATCTCGGGGACGGCACTTCCACCTACACGGGATACGGGCGCAAGTACCGACTTCAGATCGACGGCAAACCCGATCTGACGGGAAGCGCCGACCCGATCTTCCGCGGCGACGCGAACGTCTACAACCCGGAAGATCTCTTCGTCGCCGCGCTCTCCTCGTGCCATCTGCTCAGCTATCTCGCGCTGTGTGCGCGGAGCAAAATCAACGTCGTCGCTTACGAGGATGACGCCAGCGGAACGTTGGTGCTCCGGCCCGATGGAGGTGGCAAATTCGAGAGCGTAACGCTTCGCCCATCGGTGACAATCGCGGCCGGAAGCGACGAGAAGCGCGCGATGGAGCTGCACGAGACCGCGCACGACCTGTGCTTCATCGCGGCGTCCGTCAGCATTCCCATCCGTCAGGAGCCGCAGATAAAGGTCGCTCAAACGACGAAACCCGTTCAGAAATCCACGGAGCTCGAATCGCGCCCATGAGACGCCTCGCGTCGGACGCTTAAGCTTCGCCTATGGTCTTAGACCTCTTCAAATCCCGCAGGCGCGCCCGCCTGCGCGCTCAGCCCGCGACCTCTGCCTGGCGGGCGATCCTCGAGCGCAATCTGCCGATCTTCACGCGGCTCTCCGCCGATGATCAGTCGGAGCTGCTCGGTCACGTCCAGGTATTCCTGGCCGAAAAGCACTTCGAGGGATGCGGCGGGCTCGAGCTCACGGACGAGATCCGCGTCACCGTCGCGGGACAGGCGTGCCTGCTGCTGCTGCATCGTGAGACGGACTACTACCCGGATTTGATTTCCATCCTCGTGTATCCATCGGGATACACCGCGAGGGAGGAGCGCCACATCGGGGGCGGCATCTGGGAAGAGGGCGGCGAGGATCGACTCGGCCACACGGGCAGAACACTTGGTGCGCTGGTGCTGGCGTGGGATGCGGTCCGGGGCGGCGCGGCTGCGCCGACCGACGGCGAGAATCTCGTTCTGCACGAATTCGCGCACCAGCTCGATTTCGAGAATCAGAGCAGCGACGGAACGCCGGCGCTGGAGACGCACGGCGACTACCTCGCCTGGGCGCGTGTGATGAGCGCCGAGTTCAATGCGCTTCGCAACGCAGCCGACGCGGGGCTGCCGACGCTGCTCGACGATTATGGCGCGACGAATCCGGCGGAGTTCTTCGCGGTGATTACCGAGGCCTTTTTCGAGCGGCCGCGCGCACTGAAGAAAAAGCATGCCGCGCTGTTCGCGCAGCTTCAGCGATTCTACCGGCAGGATCCGACGACTTACTCCGTCGAGCCGGTGACAGCCACGTGACAAGGAGACGGACAATGCGGCGTCTGATAATGCTTGCAACTGTAGCGATCACAGGCCTTGGCGCGTGCGCACAACACGCTGTAGTCGTGCCGGAACCTCTAGCGTCGACTGTGGCAGCTGACAACGTGGAAGAGCGTGCAGTGATGGACGCCGAGCGTGCGTGGGTGAACGCAGCAATCGCCGGGGACCCTGATGCCTTTGGCCGCTTCATGGCGGACGAGTACGTCGCACAGGGACCGAAGGGCACACTTCTGACGAAGGCAGCGTGGGTACAGAGG
>DASZZU010000235.1:0-10073 GCA_035544855.1 Gemmatimonadaceae bacterium
CGCTACGCAGGACCCCCGCCGACTACCCGTGAGACATCTCAGCAACTCACGGCTGCCGCAGGCAGGAGCCCTCGCACGAGCTCACGCCCGACACTTTCGGGGGCTTGAACTCGGGCCGCGCGCACCTCCACTCTCGCGCACTGGTCGGCAAGTCCGAGCGACCTGGGGCGCAGACCGCGCCGCGCGACCGAGTTCCGTGCACGGAACCGCGACGCCGCGATTCGCGCATCGCGCGCAGATTGGCGCGGACGAAATGCCAGCCTGGGAGGGAGGTGCGGGTGTCCTCGCAGGCGACGTGCTCGCGTAGCAAGAGACTCCGGCTGGGTGCCCGCGTAGCGCAAGCGCAGCGGGCTGACGGAGGCTCGATGCGTGTAAGCGAGCCGGGTGCCCGCTTGCGGGCGCATGCCGAAGAGAACACCCGCACCAACCGACCGCGCGAGAATTTCAATCCGCGAATAGGCGGGCGCGAGACTAGAATCGCGGCACGGGCCGCGAGAAGAACTCAGTCGAGCAGCGCGAGTAGCTGCGCCAGGATTCGCTCGGTCATGCCCCAAATCACGTGACCCTGGTGGTGAAACGCGCGCCTGTCCATCTGAACCCCACGCGCCAACACGGTCGTCTCACGCCAGGAGCCCGAGTCATGTCGGAGCCCCTCGAGTGGAACCCAGAACGCCAGGGCTACCTCATCACTCAGCAACAACGTATCCGCGCGATTGAGCAGCACCACGTACGGCCGCACGATTATCGCCGGCAGCCTGGTAGTCTGCGGCCGGAGATCGTCTAGCGTGCCGATCACCGTCCCATCACGCCTGAGATCGATTCCTGTCTCCTCACGCGTCTCCCGCACCGCCGTATCGGCGAGATTTGCATCGCCCGTCTCTTCTCTTCCGCCCGGAAAAGCGACCTGGCCACTCCATGGATCTGCCGGATAATCCGCGCGCTTAATGAAGAGGAGCTCCGGCGCTCCGCCATCTCCGGCGCGAAAGATCAGAGCGACCGCTGCCCGGCGCGTTCCTTCCTCGTTGTCGCCGCCGACCGCTTTGTGCGCGTCCAGAGCGGAGCGCAGCTTCACAATCTCCGGATGCCCGAAGAGCGTCATGTCATCACTCACGCTGCTGCCACCTTTGCTCACTTCATCACGGTGTCGCGTTGCGTACGAAGAACTTCACCGTCTCCAGCACGACCTTCTCGAGAACCGGTGGAACTTCACTGAGCGGATGCTTGGCATCGAACCCGTGGTTCGCGCCTTCGATGAGACGAAGCGTGCTCACTCCAAGCGACAGCTCGTGAAAGCGCTCAGCATCCGTGCTCCGCACCGTCTCATCACCCGTACCATGCATGATGAGCCAGGGCATTTTGATCTTGGCCGCCGCGGCAGCGATGTTGAGCTTGGTGTTTCCGTGCATCTCCACATCGTCGAGCAGCTCGGTTCCAAGCCGCATTACCTGTTCCGTGCGCGAATTCGCCACCTCGGCATAGCCACGCTTGCGCCAGATGACCGCCTCTTCAGGCGTCCACCAAGTGGTGCGCCCGATCGCTGCCCACGTCACGAGAGCCTTGACCTCCGACTCCTGCCCCGCGGCATATAGGATCGCCATCGCGCCGCCGCGTGAGTGCCCGAACAGGCCGAATTTGCCATTTATGAGTTTCTTTCGACGCGCATAGTCGACGACAATCTCAATGTCCTCCAGCTCCTTCGAGAAGGTGTTGCCGCCGAACGCATCCGGCTCCGTGAACGTCTCTCGGTCGCGTCCGATTCCGCTCCCCGAGAAATCGAACGTGATCGCCGTCAGCCCGCTATCGGCGAGCGATCGGGCGAGATACGGAAAGAAGGCCCAGTGCGCGAATCCCTTGAAGCCGTGGCAGATGATTACCGATCCGAGCGGAGATTCCGCGGGATAAGCCTCGCCGCGGATGAAGAGGCCGTCCGCACACGGAATATCGAACGCTTCCGGACTTCTTGCGCTGACCTCGGTCATCCTTCGACTTCGCCGTTGATGTCGGCCCAACCCTGAAAGCCCCGCTCCATCGAGGCGACGTTCCCGTATCCCATCTGCTTCATCGTCAGCGCCGCCAGCGCCGATCGATTTCCGCGGGCGCAATAAATCACTACCCTCTGATTTCGGTCGATGAGTCCCTCCACTTTCGTTTCGAGATTTCCGCGCGGGAGATGAACCGCCTGCGGCAATCGTCCGAGGTTCCATTCGTTCGGCTCCCGGACGTCGAGATACACGACGCGCTCACTCCGCGCCTGCATCTCGCGCACCTGCTCCGGCGTCACTTCTTCGATCTGTTGCTTGGCTTCTTCGATCAAGTCCTGCCCGGTCTTGTGCGCCATCTGGGTCTGCCTCAGGACTTGTACGACGTTACGGTAAGCGTGCGCGTCGCCGTGTCGAGCTTTGCCATCGCCCCCAGAGGAATTGTCCATTGCTCGGCGATGTGGCCGACTGGAATTCCAGCCAGGCATGGAACACCCAGCGAATGCGCCAGCTCCCCGAGGACTTCGTCGAACAGCCGGCCACCGCCACCGGCGTCCTCGGGGCAGCTCGCGCAATCGCCGAACGCAATCGCTTTGCACCCGTTGAGCGCGCCGGCGAGCTTGAGCTGCTGCAGCATTCTGTCGATGCGATACACCGGCTCGTTGACGTCCTCGAGTACGAGGATGCCGTCGGCGAGCTCAGGCATGTACGGAGTTCCGCACAGCGAAGAAAGCACGGCGAGATTTCCTCCCATCAGTCTCCCTTCCGCTGTTCCCGCGTTTAGCTCGCGCGCGTTGGGTGCAGCGCCGCAGGAATCAGTCTGGCTTACCATTGCACGCTTAAGCGAGTCGCGCGAGAAATCAGTGAGCATCTCTCGCGCGGTCGGTCCATGAAAGGTGACGAGCCTGCACTTACGGTGCACGGCGGCGTGAAGCGCGGTGAAGTCCGAGTACCCGATGATCGCTTTCGGCGTTCGCGACAGCGCATCGTAATCAATCCCCGGAAGAATGCGCATTATTCCGTATCCGCCGCGCAGACACCAGATCGCATCGATTTTCGGATCGCGGAGCGCGCGATTGATGTCGTTCAATCGATCGCGATCGTGTCCGGCGAGATATCCGATGCGCTCTGTTGCGTGCGCTCCGACGACAGGTTCCCAGCCGAGCGTGCGCGCGTTCTCCTGCGCGCGCGGCAGTTCATCCGGGTTTTGTAGCGGACCTGCTGGTGCAACGAGTGCGACGAGTGCGCCAGGTTCGAGCGGCTTTGGCGTCCGATAATGCTTCACTGGCACAGAAGTTTCGCTTTGTGGCGCGATTTGCGCAGTGAATTTGCAGCTTGCATGTTCCTAATATGGCACATGCATTGCTTTTCTCGCGCCTAGTGACAACCAACTCTGGAGGGTAGCAGAATGGCTGGTACGGAAGAGAATTTCGGTGCTAAGGACAAGGGCGGTGGCGGGTCCGGTGGCGGTGGTGGTGGCAAGCCCGGCGGCGGCGGCTCCTCTGGTGGTGGTGGCGGCGGACAAGGCGGCGGCGGTCAGGGCGGCGGTGGTGGTAACCGCGGCGGCGGCGGCCAGGGCGGAGGCGGACAAGGTGGCGGCGGACGCCCACCTGGTGGTGGCAGCGGAGGCGGCCAAGGTGGTGGTGGACAGGGCGGCGGTGGTGGTGGACGGCCCCCTGGGGGTGGTGGTGGACAAGGTGGTGGAGGAGGAGGCGGACGCCCGCCTGGCGGTGGTGGCGGCGGATCCTCCGGTGGTGGTGGAATGGGAGGTGGAGGTGGCGGTGGTGGACGTCCTCCCGGCGGTGGTGGGAGCGGCGGCAACCGTTAACTCACTTTCTTCCAGCGGGGCGTCGCGAATGTGCGGCGCCCCGCTTTTTTATTGATGCATTATTTTACCGCGATACTCTTGTCACTGCCGTGGATCGTGCCTCCCCTGGTCACGTATTTCCGGCTGCGCCACTCGCGCTCGCTGGATGACGAGAGCGACATTCCTCTCGAGAATCCGCCGCTCGTTTCGGTGATCGTTCCCGCGCGCAACGAAGCTCACAACATCGCGCGCTGCGTGTCGTCTATTCTCTCGACGACTTATCCAAATCTCGAGCTCATCGTAGTCGACGACAGCTCTACTGATGGAACGGTGGAGATTGCGCGCGAGGCAGCCGAAGGTGATCCGCGGGCGCGGGTGATAATGTGCCCCCCGCTGCCGGAGGGTTGGTTCGGCAAGCAGTGGGCGTGCGCAACCGGCGCGAAAGTCGCGCGCGGCAGCGTCCTCCAGTTCACCGACGCCGACACCGTACATGGCGCGGATCTGGTGACGCGTTCGACCAACGCGATGCGCCGCGCCAGGGCCCAGCTCTTCTCCGTTGCCGGGCGACAGGAGCTCGGCGGATTCTGGGAGAGGGTGATCCAGCCGCAGATCTTCACGATTCTCTCGATGCGCTACGGCGGCACGGAGTCGGTTACTCAGGCGACAAGCGTGAGCAACAAGATCGCCAACGGGCAATGCATCTTCGTCACGCACGACAGCTACAACGCGATCGGCGGACACGCGAGCGTGCGCACCTCGGTGGCGGAGGATCTGATGCTGGCGCAGAGATTCTTCGCCGCGCGCAAGAGAGTGGTGCTGATGCTTGGCCTCAACCAGCTATCCACGCGTATGTACGCATCACTCGGCGAGATCATCATCGGGTGGCGAAAGAATGTTTTTGCCGGCGGCCTGGACTCGGTGCCGTTCGGACGAATGGGACGGACCTTTTTTCCTCTGGTTCTGCTGCTACCGCCGCTCATGCAGCTCTTGCCCGTGCTGGTGCTGATCCTGGGTGCGTTGGGCGTTGCAACTCCCGGCCTGATGTTGTGGGCGACGATCTGCACTGTGGCAACGCTCGCCTGGTGGATCGTCGTCTATGTCACCATCGGTGAAAATCCTTTCTACGCGCTCGCGTATCCCCTCGGCGCGTTGGTGCTTCTTTACATATTCGTCACCGCGGTGATTCGCGGGCGACGCGTAACCTGGAAGGGGCGGACTTACATCTCTCAGTAAGCGCCGAGACTGTGAGTGGCGCCGCTCGAGCGTTGCTCGCTCTCCACGCGATTCAAAAGACTCTGGAACTCGCGCGGCGGTATAGTCGTAGTGAGGGTGCAGAATCGTAGCAGAGATTCGCGTCGAATAGTCGTCAAACGATGTAAGCGCTGATAGCCGGCGCGGCTACCCTCGACGGGTGCAAACTCTCGAGCGTGCTACCGCGCTGCTTAGGGACGCAGGCTCTCAGCAGGGTTTGGCCGCCCTCCTGCGCCAGCTGGGTTTCAAGGGGCCGCTGTTGCCCCTCGATGCGGTGGCGAAAGATGCACTCGGTCTCCCCGGTACCCTCCGCACCGCTCACATCGCCCAGGGCGTCGGTTCGATCCGTGGCCTCGCCCTGGATTTTCAGGGTAACGCGGATCTTCGACAGAGTCTTACCGCTGTCGCCAACGCGCTGGCCAGACACTCACCGCAGCTTCTCTGGATAGTCATCGCGACTCGCGACCCGGCCCGCGAAGTCGCGATTGTCTGTTGGTCGTCCACCGGATCCAGAACGCGGATCGTCTCACTGCTCGCCAATTGCGACAGATTGTTCGAGAGCGACGCTGAAACGCTGTGCGCACTCGCTTCCGCGACCAGCGATTCCGATTTGCTCACTTATTCACGCTGGCTGGACATACTCGGCCGCGAAGCAATCACCCGAAGATTCTTTCGCACTCTCGAGAAGACGGTAGCTGAGCTGGCCGACTCGGCCAACGCACAAGTCAGTCGGACCGAGCGCCACGAGCTCGCATTGCTCTACGCCTCACGGCTGATCTTCCTCTCATTTCTCGAGACGAAGGGGTGGTTGAACGGTGATTTTGGCTTTCTCAGCAACGGCTATTCTGAGTGCATCGCCTCAAGCGGAGGTTACCAGAAAAGGGTCCTGGAGCCGCTGTTCTTCGGAACGCTCAACTCAGCGGTGCGCGCTCGCTCGGCTCGCGCCCGCAACTTTGGCCGCATTCCATTCCTGAATGGCGGATTGTTTTCGCGGTCGAGTCTGGAGAAGCGCCGGCGGGGCTGTGTCTTCAGCGACGAGTCCTTTGGAAACGCGTACGGCTCGCTCCTCTCCAGGTATCGCTTCAGCGCACGCGAAGATTCAGCAGTCTGGTCGGAAGCGTCAATCGATCCGGAGATGCTCGGCAAGGCTTTCGAGGCCCTCATGGCAGCGGGGGAGAGAAAAGCGAGTGGAGCGTTCTACACGCCTCAGGCGCTGGTCGAGGAGGTGGGAGAGGAGGCGCTTCGCTCGGCGCTCGATCTCGGTGGAGCTTGCCCCACTGAGATCGAACGTCTGCGCAACATTCGAGTGCTCGATCCTGCCTGTGGCTCGGGCGCGTTTCTCGTTCACATGCTGGAGCGCATCGCTTCCCTACGCCTCGATGCGGGCGAACGCGGATCGATTGCAGAGATCAGGCGGCGGGTGCTGACAACCTCGATTTTCGGCGTCGATCTGAATTCGATGGCGGTGTGGCTTTGCGAGCTGCGGCTCTGGCTCGCGATCGTGATCGAGAGCGCCGAAGGCGATCCGATGCAGGTCGTTCCACTCCCAAATCTCGATCGGCACATTCGGGTGGGTGATTCGTTATCCGGCGGCGCATTCGATGATGCACTGCGCCTGACGACCGGACGCAAGCTGGCGAGTCTTCGCGGCCGTTACATGCGGGCCTCAGGACCGCGAAAGAGAACCCTCGCGAAGGCGATGGACCGCGCCGAGCGTAACGCCGCGATCGAGGTCCTGCAACGCGAAGCCGCGCGATTGACCGCGACGCGCAAGGAGCTGCTCATCGCATTGCGCGCGAAGGACCTCTTCGGCGACCGTCATCCGCCCGGTCGTGACGCTCGGCTGCGCGTGCTGGCCGTCCGCTCTCAAATCAGGAATGCCGTTCGTGCCGCGCGGCATTTGCGCAACGGCGCCGCGCTCCCCTTCTCGTTCGCGGCTCACTTCTCAGACGTGGCTGTCGGTGGCGGCTTTGACCTCGTCATCGGCAACCCGCCATGGGTTCGCTTGCATCAGATCGCTGAATCATCACGTGACAAGCTCCGCAGTGAGTTTGTCGTTTATCGTAATGCGGCATGGGAGAGCGGAGCCGCCGCCGCGGGCGCGGGCCGGGGATTTTCCGCACAGATCGACATGTCGGCTCTCTTCGTCGAGCGCTCATGTGAGCTACTGCGACCGGGTGGAACAATGGCGCTGCTCTTACCGTCGAAATTGTGGCGGTCGCTCGCCGGCGGTGGAGTGCGGCAACTGCTGCTGGAGCGAACCGAGCTCGTCGCCCTCGAGGATCTGGCCGAGTCACCATCACAGTTCGAGGCAGCGGTTTACCCGTCGCTCCTCGTCTCACGGAAAAGGGCGCCGTTACCTGTACCCGGGCAGCCACGCTTCAACGCGACGGTTCGACTACCTGATCGTGTCGTCAGATGGTCCGCCCGCTCTGGGTCTCTTCGCTTCGACGACACACCCGGGAGTCCGTGGATTCTGCTCCCGCCGCCGGCGCGGAAAGCGTTCGACCGTATCCGAAGCGTGGGCACTCCTTTCGCCGGCAGCGCGTTCGGACGTCCCCTGCTCGGGGTCAAGACAGGGTGCAATGGAGCATACGTCGTCCACGTCGACGGAATCGAGGATGACATCGCATCGATTTCCGCAGGCGAACGCCGCGGCCGGATCGAGCGCGAGATGCTTCGACCGCTCGTCCGCGGCGAGACGCTTGCTGCGTGGCGGACGACAGGCCAAGGCGAGTACCTCGTGTGGCCTCACTGCGATAATAATTCCCCCAGGAAAGAACTTCCTCCTCTGGCGCGCCGCTGGTTGCTCCCTTTTCGCGATCAGCTCGGTGGCCGCAGCGATCTTCATGGACGCTTGCCATGGTGGACAGTTTTCCGCACCGAGAGCGCACGTCACGAACGCGCTCGCGTGATCTGGGCGGATTTCGGCCTCACTCCTCGGGCAATGGTTATCGAACCCCGTGATCCGATCGTCCCCCTCAACAGCTGTTATGCGACTAGCTGTAACACGCTCGACGACGCCCACGGTCTTGCCGTGCTCCTTAACAGTCCGCTCGTCTCCGCGTGGCTGAACGTTGTGGCGGAGCCAGCGCGCGGAGGATATCGGCGATACCTGGGCTGGACCGTGTCCCTATTGCCGCTGCCGAGCGACTGGGGGTGTGCGCGCGAGCATCTCGCGCCGCTTGGAGCGCGCGCAATGTCGGGCGACGTTCCGTCTGACGACGAGCTCCTCGCGGCAGCACTGCACGCGTATCGACTGACGCTCGCAGATATACAGCCTCTGCTCTCCTGGACCAGCGACTGCGACTAACGACCGCGGATGAGGTCCGCGCCCGAATCGCGCGACTCGTTTTGGGTGAAAACCCGGCGGATGCGAAGATTGGAGCCATCTCGCTCCAGCCGCACCAACTGTCAGCGGTCGGGCGAATCGAGAGCGCAATCGACGAGTTTGGTGGCGCGCTTCTCTGCGACGAAGTCGGAATGGGAAAGACCTTCGTCGCGACCGCGGTCGCACGCCACTATTCGCGCCGTCTTGTCGTCGCGCCCGCCGCGCTCTCGCAGATGTGGACGCACGCACTACGCACCACGCAAATCGACGCGGACTTCGTCAGCTTCGAGAAGCTGAGTCGGATCCGGCCGAATGACGGTTCAGACTTTCGCAACGCGTCCCGGAACTGTCCTGCCCTTCCGTCGTCCCGCGAGTACGACCTGCTGATAATCGACGAAGCGCATCACGCCAGAAATCGCGCGACGCAACGGTACGCCCAGCTGAAAGAACTAGCCCGCCGCGCGAAGCTTCTCCTTCTCACTGCCACACCTATCCACAATCGCCGTGACGATCTGTCGGCGCTGCTCTCACTCTTCCTCGGCTCACGAGTGGACGCGCTGACCCGGGCAGAGCTTGCTCGATGCGTTGTGCGGCGCGATCACGAACAGCTGAAGAGCACAGCGCTGATTCCCACCGTACGCCCGACCGTGACTCTTCAGATCTCCGACGATCCTCAAATTGTGCGGGAGCTGCTGACGCTTCCCGCCCCAGTGCCGGTTCGTGACGGTGGTCTCGGCGGGGGTCTTGTTGCACGTGGGCTCGTGCACCAGTGGGCATCCAGTGAGGCGGCGCTGAACGAGGCACTCCGGAGACGAATCGCGAGAGCCTATGCGCTCATTGCGTCGCTGGAAGCGGGTACATATCCCACCGAGACTGAGCTCCGTACCTGGATCTTCGACGACGGCGAGCTCCAACTCGGTTTTCCAGAACTTCTGTCCGCTCCAACTGGTGACGCGGCGACACTACTTGAATCCGTGAGAGTCCACTCAAATGCTCTCGAGCGGTTTCGTGCATCGCACTCGGCGCGCTCGTCACTCGACATCGAGCGCGCCAACATGATCGCGAGCCTTCGCGCCGCACATCCCAAAGCCAAGATCGTCGCTTTCGCTCAGTACACTGAGACCGTTTCGATGCTCTTTCGCAAGCTCGTGAAGCTAGGTGGCGTTGCAATGCTCACCGCTCACGGAGCGCGGGTCGCTGGAGGCAGACTGTCGCGCGGAGGGGCTCTTGCCCGCTTCGCCCCACGCGCGCTTCATGCTCCGCCGCCGGCCTCCGCGGAGCAGATCGACCTTCTCCTGTCGACAGACTTGCTGAGCGAAGGCGTGAATCTGCAGGACGCCGAGATCGTCGTGCACCTGGATATCCCGTGGACTGCGGCGCGTCTGGAGCAGCGCGTGGGCAGAGTGGCGCGGATGGGGTCCGCCCATTCTGAAGTGAGCGTTTACCTGATTCGTCCACCCACGAGTGCGGCAGCGTTGCTCGAAAACGAGATTCTCGTTCAGCGAAAGTGGGATATCGCTCGACATGCGGTCGGTTCTGTTAACACACCGCCGTTCCTGGATCAGTCATCCAAGGAGAGCGATGCTGGCGTTGAGAGCGTGACGCGACAATCAGAGAAACTACGCGCGATTCTCGGCGGTTGGCGACGACCCGATCTATCCTCCGCCGACCATACTCACCACTTGGATACTATCGCATCGGTGCC
>DASZZU010000236.1:0-5204 GCA_035544855.1 Gemmatimonadaceae bacterium
ACTCTGGTCGTATTCCGCTGACTGAGCGCGAAGCTTCTGCAGGCTTCCCTGCGCGATGTCGGCGCGAGCCTCCTGATTCTTCTTGTCCAGCGAATCCACGTGGGCTTGCGTCACCGCCAGCTCCGCGGCTTTCGGTTTGTAGAGGAAATGCCAGTAAGCGCCGAGCAGCAGGACCGCGGCAACTCCAATTGCCCCCAGTGTCTGCTCGCGCTTGGTCATGTTGGCGCCGATAGCCATGTTATTGTACCGCCGAGACTACGAGTGGAACCGTCTTTATCGCGAATGGCGGAGGAGTTTGCGTCTCCGCCTCGAGAGAGAATTGGGTGACTTCTTTCCCTTCGGCCTGAACCAGGTCCGAGCGGGTGAGTTGAACGTTCTGAATGAAAGGCGACGCCTCGAGCGACTTCATGAAGCGGGTCAGCGCCTGGATGTCCACCGTGTGGCCGACGATTTTGAACTTGAGGTCCTTCGCCGCGGCAAGGAGCGAATCAGATCTCGCCTTCCTGGCCAGATTGCGGGCGGCTGCCCTCTGATTCGGCGACTGGGTGCTGTCTGTCGTTGCAGCCTTCTTCGCTGTATCCGCGACCGCAGCGCTGCGCGGCTGACTCGTCTGCGTGATCTCAGTGAGCCAGGTGTACTGAGGAAGCGCGTTCGATATTTCGTACATTAGATGCGACCAGAGGTAGCGCGAATCATCGATGGACTTGATAATCGCGATCTGCTGATAGAGGGAATCGCGAGTCGCCTCGGCCCTTGCCTTGGCGTTGAGGACCGCGCTGAACTGCGCGGAATCCTTCACTGCCTTCGTCTCACGCTCTTCGAGTGAGCTCGCACGCGCGGTCTGGTGAATGAACATGAACGCGATGAGACCAACGGAGACACCCGCCGCGCCTATCGCGCCGAGCAGGTATTTGTCGGTGAACTTGTCGGTTAGCCCGGTGAGCCACGGTGGAGGCTTGAGGTTGAATTCGAACTTCGTGGCGGTGGCGGTCTTCGCCCGTCGCTTCTTCTTGCCGTCCCCGGGGAGGAGATTGATCTCGATCATAGTGTAGGTGCTCCGGGGTCAGTTCTTACGGAGGGCAAGACCAATCGAGAGCATCAGGAGAGGCGCGACCTCGTCGGTCACCAGCGACTCCAGTGCGCCCTCTCTAACCGACATTGTGGCGAGAGGGTTCGCGAGCTCCACCGGCTTACGCAGCCGTTGCCCAAGTGATTCGGTCAGACCTGGCGTGCGTGACCCGCCGCCGCAGGCGTAGACTGCTTTCATCTGCCCATCGCCTTTGAGCGATGTCGAGAGGAACGCGATCGCGCGCTCAAGCCCGGTAGCGATCTCCTCGGTGCGTTGTGCGATCACCGAATCGAGCTGAGGGGAGCGGTCGTAGCCCCTGATAAGTGCCTCGGCGTCAGCGGCCGAGAGTCCGTGCTCGCGCTGAAGGTCCTCGCGAATGCGGCGTGTGCCTATGGGCAGGTCGCGCGTAAGGATCGGAACGCCGTCGTCCAGAATGTTGATGTTGGTGACCTCGTGACCGATGTTCACCAGTCCAACGGCGCCGGTCATCGCGGCCGGGTAATTCAGTTCGAATGCGTTGTGGAGCGCGAATGCGTCCACGTCCATGGAGCTGGGCGTGATGCCCGCCTCGGCGAGTATGCGGAGCTTGGCTTCGACCAGGTCCCTCTTGGCCGCGACGAGGAGAACACTCATCTCGTCTCTGCTATCACCATCGGCGTCCAGGATCTGAAAGTCGAGCTCGACGGAGTCCACGTCCGGGACGTGCTGCTCCGCCTCCCAGCGCATTAGCTCCCTGGCCTGCGCTTCCTTCACCCGCTCCGTCTTGATGCGCTTGATGATTACATCACGCCCACCGACGGCGGCGACGACTGACTTGGTATTGGCACCGACCGCTTCAATCGTGGTGCGTATGACGTCTGACACCAGATGCGGATCCATCACTTCGCCATCCACGATTGCATCGTCGGGGAGCGGTGTGATTGCAACCTTGACCAGCTCGGGTGTTGACTTCGAGTGGTCGACGACGGCGACCTTGACCAGGCCGGATCCGATATCGAGCCCTACTGTAGTCTTTTTCCGGCCAAAAAACGCCATCGAGGCCCTTCGTTGATGAAAAGAAGAAATGTGACCGGGCCCGACACCACGTTTCTCAACTCTGTCGAGGTGTGTGACCCTAAGGAGCGCATTTGCCTGCATTTACGAATGGATTTTCCGGACCCCATCAAAGCTCTGCCGGGTTAATCCATACGTTCGCCCTTAGACACGATTCAATCGGAAGGAAGGTAACGATCAGGGTCTTGTGCTTTAGAACAGCTCCGCCCACCAGCGTTCCGGAATGCGCACCATCGTGCGCGAGCCCGCGGAGTCACGGACGATTCTCGCGATAAGTCCCACGCGACTCGCTGCGCCGCTCGTTCGTGTGCCCTCGATTGCAACCGTCACGAGCCAGAAACGCGAAGAATCGAGTCGCGTTACGTAGAGCTGAACGGGGATGCTGAATGAGCTTGTCGCGCGCGACGATGCGGAGCCTGTCGGCATGGCTTCCAGCGATGCAACGCTCACGGTAGCAAGCTCACGTTCGAGAGCTGATTCCGCGGCGAGGAGCGTTCTCCTTCTTGAACCGGTGGCGGCGCTGATCTTCGTCTCTTCGTTCGCGCCGAACACAAGCGCCGCCACGAGGGCGCCGATGAGCACGACAGCGAGAAGTGCCGCGGCAAGAGCAAATCCGTCCCGGCGAGAGCATACGCGTCCGGCGCGAGTCACGGCTCCATCCCGGCGCGAGCACAAGCACCCGGCGCGAGTCACGGCTCCCGATTCCGGGGAGCGATGGCCACCCGCATCGAATCCTCCGATGTGCGGACCGGACCGCCAGGTGGAAACTGTCCCGTTGGTCCGGCTCGGGCCACTATATCGACGCGCGCCAGAGCGAGCGGAGAATCGCCGGAGCCCAAGCTCCGGCCCGCGGAATCCAGATAGCGGAAGAACAATCCACTCGTCGCGCTGTCTGAAGTGTATGGCCTGAATGGCCCGCTCACCGGTTGAACCGCGCCACACATTGATGGACCGATCGCGTTGCAGCGGCGATACCCGAGATACCACCGGCGATCTGTGGCGCGATACAGACTGTAGCGCACTCGCCGGACGAACCGGATCGGCGCCCCTCGCGTAACGTGTGCGCTTGCCGACGTCTCGAGAGACAGCACGAACCCGCCAGCGGGCAAGCCTCTTTCAATAGGTAGCGCACCGCCGAACGCCGACATGCAGCTTGAGGAAGCCGACTTCCCCGAAATGGCCGCGATACGGTGGCGCTCCCATTCGCTCCCGCTCGCATCCGCGGAATCGCGATGGATCAGAGCGAGGTCGCCCGTGTCTGGCTCAACCAGCAGTGCCGTCAGAGTATTGCCGGCCGCCACAGATTCAGGAGGAAGCGTGAGGGCTCGGCCCGACTGAATGTCGCAGGCGACGGAGCTGCCGATGTTGACGAAGAGCTCAATCGCGGAATCCGCCATCAGACGGAGCGTGTCGCCCCGCACTGACGTCCCCATGATGTCCGAAGAAAGAATCTCAGCTGCGTCGCGGACTCCCTCGCGTGCCGACAACAGTTCAGCAGTCCCACGGAAGAACTGTTGCTGTCTCAACAGTGTGGTTCCTATGGCTCCCCCAATCGCTCCGAGAAGCGAAAGGACGATCAGGATCTCGAGGAGCGAGACTCCTTCTTTGGGAGACGCCTTCACCTGCTGCACGCGATGAGAGCGTGGTAAGTGTCCGTCCGCGCCCCGCGGCTCGCCGTGTAGCTCACGGATTCGAGGGCAGTGAGAACGCCGGAGCTGTCTCTATCCACTGACCAGATCGAAAGGATATCGCCGTATCGCTCCAACCCCGATCTCGCGGCCGGACACTCGGCGCGAATCTGTTCGAGCCTGCTGGAGGCGAGCCTTGCCGCCCGCTCACGACGTGCGTTGAACAACAGCTCTCGACTGACGAACGCGCTGCTCGCCGCGAGCGCCAGCGCACCGACGGCGAAGACGAAGATCGCGACGACGACCTCGATGAGGGTGTAGCCGCGCGCAGCTAGACGCTGTCCCATGTCGCGAATGATGCGGAAGACTCCCCGCCTCTACTCCCGCATTAGTTGGCAACCCGAATCAAAAGCGTGCTCCGCCACGGCACCATCACGATGGCGATGGCGATGGCGATGGCGATGGCGAGGACGCGGCCGGCCGCACTCGTTCGGCCGGAAGTGAAGTGGTAAATTGGCGACATGACGTCCACCGATTTTTCATACTCCGGGTCCGAGCTCGACGCGGTTGCCGAGGCGACCAACTATTACCGCTGGATCATCGATGCGTTCTCGAAGCACATTGGCCCGAGCACAGTGGAGGCAGGGGCTGGAATAGGAACGGTATCCGAGCTCATTCTCCGCCAGGGTTCAGTCAAGGATCTGCTGCTCATCGAGCCAGCGTCGAACAATGTCCCGGCGCTGCGGCATCGTTTTGCCGGTGACTCGCGCGTGCGCGTGCACCACGGATATCTGGAGGATATGGCTCCGACATTGCGCGCGGACACAATCATCGCGGTCAATGTCCTCGAGCACGTGGAGAAGGATCTGGAGTTCTTGCGCTCCGCGTACACGGGACTCGTCCCTGGAGGAAAGCTTCTCGTACTCGTTCCCGCATTGCCGGCGATCTTTGGCTCGCTCGATCGCGCATTCGATCACTATCGCAGATACACCCGCCCCGTTCTAAGGTCGGCGCTCGTACAGGCCGGCTTCGAGATCGACGATCTCTACTATCTGAATGGTATCGGAGTGGCCGCCTGGTTCGTGGCCGGGCGAGTGCTCGGTCGCACGACGCTGGGGCGGAACCAGGTTCGGTTCTACGATCGATGGGTAATCCCCTGGCTCTCCAAAGTTGAGAAAATCATTCACCCGCCGGTTGGACAGAGTCTCTTCCTGATCGCGCGTAGGCCGGATACGCGCTCGCGAAACAACTCCCGCGCGTGACATCGCCATCTAGGCATTCGACCGCTGCCGGCGGTGGCGGTGGTCCTTTCACATATGCCCTCCGTTGCGCGGGCGGAGTACTCGTCATCCTCGTCCTATTGCCGCTCTACAGGCGGCTGGATGCAACCGACAGCGATCTAGTACTGCGAAGTGTTCTCACCTCCGCCGAGCTGGCGCGCACGATGTTGCTGT
>DASZZU010000237.1:0-11617 GCA_035544855.1 Gemmatimonadaceae bacterium
GCGACAATCGGCAGGTGAACGAAGTGCTCGAGGAGCATCTTTCCCCCGATGAACATGAGGACGATCGAGAGTCCGAGCTTGAGATAGACGAATTTATCGACGACACTCGCCAGCACGAAATACAGCGCCCTCAATCCCAGCACCGCGCAGATGTTGGATGTGTAGACGATGAACGGATCGCGCGTGACGGCGAATATCGCGGGGATCGAATCGGTGGCGAAGATGATGTCGGTGGTGTCGACAATCAGGAGGACGATGAAGAGTGGAGTGGCCGCGTAGCGCGTCCGTCCGGTCCTGTCCGGCTCGTGAACGAAAAACTTGTCGCCACGATACTCATCGGTCACCGGTACGAGCCGGCGGGCGAGACGAAGTACGGGATCGCGCTCGGGGTTATATGCGTCCTCGTCTTTCTGGAGCGCCATCTTCACCCCGGTAAACACGAGGAAGGCGCCGAAGATGTATAGCGTCCACGCGAATCGGGTTACCAACGCCGAACCGGCGACGATCATCACGCCACGCAGCACCAGCGCGCCGATGATTCCCCAGAAGAGAACGCGATGCTGGTACTTCTCCGGCACATTGAAGTAGGAGAAGATCAGGACGAAGACGAAGATGTTGTCTACGGACAGCGCGTACTCGATCAGATACCCGGTCAGAAACTCGAGACCGGACTCCTTTCCCATTGTCCGGTAGACCGCGAACGCGAAGCACAGCGACAGCGCGACCCAGACCGCGCTCCAGGTAGCTGCTTCCTTGAGGGAGACTTTCTCCGATCTGCGGTGAAGAACGCCCAGATCGAGCGCGAGAATCGCCAGGACGACGACGTTGAATCCGACCCAACCCCAGAGGCTGTTCACAGCCCCGACGCGAAGACGCGGCCGAGCGGCAAGCTAGCGGCGCTCTAGTGCGTCGCGAACGTCGAGCAGAATCTCGAAGTACAGCTGCTCCCTGCGATAAGCGAAATCGAGGGTCGTCATCTGCGCCTGATCACCGGATGCCTTTGCCCGCTCGAAGGCTTCTCGATACATGTCGTCGAGGTTAGTCAGAATCGTTGCGCGCGTGCGTGACATGGACTTGCTCTCCGGACTCAGGGTCCCGCGGTTGTCGATCGAAGTGAGACCGGCGATGCGCTCGAGCGCTGTCTCCGGATCCTCGTTCTCGAAGATCAGTTTTTTCGCAGCCCCAAGTGCGAGCCTGCGTGGATTGAATGGCATTGGTGTCACTGCAACTCGTACCGGTTGGGCTGAAAGTTAAGGCACGGGCAGGACTGCGCGCTAATCTTGACAGTGCCACGCAGCGAACAACGCACCAGCCGGCAGCCTGCTATAGCCGATGAAATACAGCCTCATCAACTGGCCTTCCGCCTTTCAGATGCTCGACAACGATTTGCTCCAGTAATGCGGGCGTGACTCGGCAATACCAGATCCCGTCGGGGTACACGACAACGATCGGCCCGTCGCTACAGACACCGAGGCAGGGTGTCTCGCCGCGCTTCACGCGCTGCGGACCAAAGAGCAGATCTTCGCGCTGGAGAAGCTCGGCCAGCAGCGAATAGAGTTGGCGTCCACGGCGGTCGGGCGAGCAGAAGTTGCCAGTGCATACGAGCACGTGACGGGAGTACGGCTCCATCTGAGGCTGCTTCCTCCTGTCACCCATCCAGCAAAGATACACACGCTTGCCTGCCCTCCACTTGCACCGCCGCGGGTTCCCCCTGATTATGCTAGAAGCTCTTCTTCTTCAGGAGGGAACCATGGGGGCGACAATCACAACCAACGCATCCGCCGTCGATCCCGGTATCGCCGGCAAGGGTTACGTGCACCCTGAAGTACTCGTGAGCACGGACTGGCTCGCCGAGCACCTCGACGACCCGAATATCAGAATCATCGAGAGCGACGAAGACGTTCTGCTCTACGACACCGGGCACATTCCGGGAGCACAGAAGGTGGACTGGCATCAGGATCTCAATGATCCGGTGCTTCGCGATTACGTCTCGTCGGAGCAATTCGAGAAGCTTCTTCGCGAGAAGGGAATCGACGAGAACACGACCGTCGTTTTTTACGGCGACAAGAACAACTGGTGGGCGGCGTATGCCTTCTGGGTGTTCCAGCTATTTGGATTCACGAACGCGAAGCTGCTGGACGGCGGACGCATCAAGTGGGAGCAGGAAAGTCGTCCGTTCAACACCGAGGTTCCGCGCTTTCCGAAAACCAGCTACAAGGCGCCGAAGCGATCGGATGAAAAGATCAGGGCGTTCTTCAAGCAGGTTAGCGACCACTCGTCGGCAGGCAAACCTTTAATCGACGTTCGGTCGCCCGAGGAATACACCGGGCAGCGTACCCACATGCCCGACTATCCGCAGGAGGGTACGCTCCGGGGTGGCCACATCAGGGGAGCGCGCAGTGTTCCGTGGGCGCGTGCCGCGAATCCGGATGGAAGCTTCAAGGATGCGGATTCACTGCGCGCGATCTACGAGAAGGAAAAGGGTCTGAAAAAGAGCGACGACATCGTGGCGTATTGCCGCATTGGCGAAAGATCCTCCCACACCTGGTTCGTGCTCACCTACCTCCTCGGCTACGATCGCGTCAGGAATTATGATGGCAGCTGGACGGAGTGGGGAAATGCGGTTCGCGTTCCCATCGAGAAGGGCCCCGAGAAGTGACGGCTTCGGCCGGCCCGCAAACCGCGAAACCGCCGTCGCGCGTTCACGTCCAGTGGGCAGGCGAACAGCGCTTCGACGCCGGACGTCCGAATGCGCCGACTGCACGCATCGATGGTGAGGGAAAGACAGGGCAGAGTCCGCCGGAGGCTCTGCTCAGCGCGCTCGCGTCGTGCGTGTCAGTGGACGTCGTCGAAATTCTGGCGAAGCGACGCACTCCAGTGGAGTCGCTCGAGATCGACGTGGTCGGAGAGCGCGTCGATACGACTCCGCGCCGGTTCAAGCACATCACGCTCAATTTTCGAATCGCGGGCAAGGGCATCGAGAAGGATCAGGCGCTGCGCGCGATCGAGCTGTCAGCGACCAAGTACTGCTCTGTCCGCGACTCGCTGAGGGGCGATATCGAGATTGCCTGGACGCTCGAGCTCAGCGCCGGTTAGCGCCGCTTCTGCGGCTTGGACGCCGCCGCGTATGGCGCCCACTTTTTCTCCGCGTCTTCCATCTCTTCACGCAGTCTCAGGTAGCTGTCGTAGCGCTCGGCGCTGATCGAGCCATCCTGCACGGCCTTGAGCACAGCGCATCCCGGCTCGACGCGATGGGTGCAGTCTCCGAACTTACATTCGGAAATGTGAGCACCGATCTCGCGGAAGCATTCGTCGAGGTGCTCGGACGCCAGCCCCCACATGCCGACTTCCCGAAGGCCCGGAGTGTCGACCACATATCCAGCGTCGGGAAGTGGATGCAGCAGTGCGCCGACCGTCGTGTGCTGTCCCTTGTTCACGGATTCACTGATCTCACCCACTCGAAGATCGAGACCGGGGTACATCGAGTTCATCAGAGATGACTTCCCGACGCCCGAGGGGCCGGTGAGCACCGACGTCTTCCCCGCCAGCTCGTCGTGCAGCTCCGTCAAACCGACGCGCTGTTTGACGCTGGTGTAGTGGACCGGATAGCCGGCTCGGGCGTAGTCCGCGAACGTCCGCTCCGTCTCGGCGCGATCGACCAGCTCGATCTTGTTGATGACGATGCGGGATTGAAGCGAATTCCCCTCGGCGATGACGAGAAACCGGTCCAGCATTCTCCGATGCGGATCCGGCTTGGCGGCGGAGAACACGACGACGACCTGATCCACGTTGGCGGCCACGATGCGTTCGCCCTGTCCCGCGCCGGGCGCGCGGCGCGCCAGCTGCGAATGACGCGGCAGAATCTCGGCGATCGCCCATTGTGCGCCGCGCTCATCGGTCTCGAGGATGACACGGTCGCCGACCGCCAGCTTCTTGCTTTCTTCGCGCTCCTGCTTGAGTCTCCCGCGCAGCGAGGCTTCGTGTATCTCTCCCGATTCCGTGCGGACGTGCCAGATTCCGCCGGTTCCTTTCAGCACTACGCCTTCCTTTCCCGTCAAGCGCTACCCTCTTGGCGCATCGCGTCCCACCAGGGAAGAAGCTCGGCTCTTCTGGCCTTGATCAGCTCGTCGAGGCGCGACTTCACCTCGTTCAACAGCATCGCGCCAACCAGTTTCCGCGCTTCGTCCTCGGTGTCGGCGAAGGCGAGGAATTCGGTTTCGAGGTGCCCGCTGGCGACGGGGTCGCCCTCGCGCCAGCGCACGAAGAGGAGATACGCGGCAAAAGGGCGCGCCCTGTCTCCGCTGGTATCGGTGACGATCTCGACACTGTACGATGCGCCGTCGCTTCCCTCGAATGCCGCGGGCCGGTCGTGCACGGCCATGTAGCCGCCGATGGTGTTCGGGTCACCCTTCGAATGATCGGCGGGAAGGAATTGTCCCATTACCGGCGGCGGCGTTTGCCGACCATCTCCTTGAAGACATTCCCGGTGAGGAATGCGACGTTCGCGGGACGTTCCGCGAGGCGGCGCATCAGGTACGGATACCACTGCGTGCCGAAGGGGACGTAAACCCGCATGCGATACCCCTCGCGCACGAGCTGGTCCTGCAGATCGCGCCGCACTCCATACAGCATCTGGAACTCGAAGCGACTGGGCGGAATCTGATTCTCCTTCGCGAATCGCTTCGCCTCTCTGATGATCGCCTCGTCGTGCGTGGCGATGCCGGGGTAGTTTCCGTACTGCATCAGCGCATGCATGCAGCGAACGTAACTTGTGTCCACATCCTTCTTGTCAGGATATGCCACGGTCTCCGGCTCCTTGTACGCGCCCTTGCACATTCGCACGCGCGCCTTGGTCAGGTTCGCGTGCTCGACGTCGGCAAAAGTGCGGTAGAGATAACTCTGGAGCACGATTCCCACGTTTTCGCGATAGGCGGGATAGAGGCGCTGCTCGAAGAGATCCATGGTCCGCTGGGTGTACTCGCTCGACTCCATATCGATGCGGACGAACGTGCGGTACTCGCGCGCACGCTGGAGGATCTTGTGCATGGTCGCGACGCAGAGATCCTCCGAGATGTCGAGGCCCATCGCGGTCAGCTTGACGGACACATTGGCGTCCAGTTTTCGCTCGTAGATCCGGTCGAGCATGTTGACGTATGCCTGCCCTGCCGCGCGCGCTTCGGCCTCGTTGTGCACGCTCTCGCCCAACAGGTCGAGCGACGCAGTGATTCCCGCCGCGTTGAGACGACTCACAGCGGCAAGGGCGCTCTCGATCGTCTCGCCGGCAACGAACCGGTTGGCAAAACTCTTTGCGAGCTTGTTGTTGCGGACGAACCGGAATATTTGCTGTTGCCCGGACAGGTAGAGCAGTGCGCTACGGAGCATTAGTTCTCGAGTGGCTGTGGCGATGATGCGGATGAGCGACGGACCGCGGTGCCCCGGCCGCGGCGCAGATCGAAGATGTGCCTCACCGGATATCGGCCGCCCTTCTGGATGTGCCTATCGAAGAAATTCCAGGTCGCGAAGCCGTCCTCGCTCTCCGGCTCCAGCAGATACACGATAAGGGCGCCGCGCGGCTGAGCCGTGGACACTATGAAGGAGTTGGAAGGAAGTGACTGCAATCCCCGCTCCCAGTAACCTTTCAGCCGCACTTCGTGGTGGCCCTGAAAGGGTCGCGGGCTGGTGATGATCGAGTCGATGGCGAACGATTCACCGCGCGCGGTCCACGCAGAGTCGGATCTGTCGACCCGGATTCCGTGGAGCCGCAGCAAGGTTACGACCGCCGTGTCTTCGGGTGCGATGACATATGCGGCCGGAGGGACGCGATCGAGCGTCGAGGTGAATCTGTCGTAGACGGGCATGCGGACAGTTCTGTATCGGCCGGTCCTGCGCTCGCCTCGGGGAACTCCCGGTTGTGTGAGAGACGAGTCGCCGGTTTTCTCCAGATCTTCCTTGATCACCTCGAGCATCGGCGGACGGGCGGCCAGCTCCGACCGCACCGCCACCATCCGCAGCGAGTCGGGAGAACGACCCCATGCCAATGGTTGGCTGTCAGCACGTGCACTGAGTGATTTGATCGCCGCTCCCTTCTCGGCGACGAGCGAAAGAATTTCCTTGACGAACGCGTAGGTCGAAGCGATCCGCCGCTCGAGAGTGTCGTGCGAGTATGCTTCGCTCAGAATCGCGATGCGTCCGCGTATTCCGTAATAATTGGTTCCGAAGCGCGGACGGGCGTCGTACGTCTCCCACCCCTCAGGTACAGTCGTGTCCGCGACAAGCCCGCGCCCATCACTGACGAAGTTTCCGTAATCGAATACTTCGAAGCCGTCTCTGGTGCGCATCCGATCGCGGAGCACGGGCAGCAGTGAGTCGCGCGCGTACACACCGCCGAAGACTGCCGCGGGGCTCAGCGACGGCGAATAGGTCAGCGCGTAGCCATGAAAGCTCCCGTCGGTCGTGTGAAGATCCACGAAGACGTCGGGATCCCACGCATTGAACATGGCGAGCGAGGCGCGCGTCTCGGGCGCTTCAGCCTTCACGTAATCGCGATTGAGGTCGAGGCTCTGAGCATTGGCCCGGACGCCAACCATCTCGGGGCCGTTCTGCTCCGTCCTATTGGCTGACTGCGGTGCGAACCGCTCATTGCCATCGGCATTGTAGATCGGCACGGCGATCAACACGATCGAGTCGAGCGCATTCGGTTTGCTCGAAAACGTCAAATCGCGCAAGAGCGCCAGCAGCGCATCCTTTCCTTCAACCTCGCCGGCGTGAATGTTCGCCTGCACATACACGATCGGGCGGCCGAGTCTTTTCGCCTCTGATGGGGTGGAGACCAGTGGCCGCGAAGCGATGACGAACGGGATCTCCCGTCCCTCGTTCGTCTTTCCAATTGATCCGGCCACGAGCGGCGCGCGCAGCTTTCGCAGCGAGTCGAGGAACTGTCTCACGTCGGCGTAGCGGGACGTCTCCCGATAGTTCGTGAGCTCCGGTCGGGTGCGGGGGTACGAAGCCGGACTGGGCGGTCCCGGCACGGCCCCGGCGCATGCCGAGAGTCCGGTCATCAGTGCAGCTGCGGCAGCGAAGGAGCGAATCATTGGAGCTGCTCTACCGCTCACCCGTGCTCGTCTGCGTAGAATGACTGGTTGCGACGCGCCATGTCGAGCAGCAGCTCGGCCGGCTCGAATCTTCCCGGAAACCGCGCGTTGAGATCCTCGAGGCGCTGCACTACGATCTTAATGCCAAGTGCGTCCATGTAGCGGAACGGTCCGCCGCGGAAAGGAGGAAAGCCGATCCCGAATACGGCACCGACGTCGCCGTCGCGGGGCGAGCGGACGATTCCATCGCTCAGGCAGCGAGCGGCTTCGTTCAACATGGCGAGCACCGTACGTTGCTGAATCTGCACGGAAGGCATCTCTGGGCGGGCGGGCGGCTCCGCTGCTGCAGGTATAATCGACGGCGTCACGGGAATGCTTCCGGGGGCGAGGAACACACTGTAGACCGACGGATCCACGTCGCTCTTCTTACCTTCCTTGTCGTAGCTGTAGAACCCCTTTTTTGATTTACGCCCATACCGGCCGGCGGCGACGACCGCTTGAATCGACTTCGCGGGCTGCATTCTCTCCGGGTAAGCTTCGGCCATGATCTTTCCAGCCTTCGTCGCGACATCGAGCCCGACTTCATCGATGAGGGTGATTGGCCCCACGGGAAATCCGAAATCGACCAGCGCCTTGTCGATGATGTCTACCGCGACGCCCTGGTCGAGGAGAATCCCCGCCTCATTGATGTACGGCGAGAGAATCCGGTTTGCGTAGAAGCCGGGCCCGTCGTTCACCACGATGACGGTCTTCCCAAGCTTCTTTCCGTAGGCAACGACGGTCGCCGTCACCTGCGGGTATGTGTCCGGGGTCGTGATCACTTCGAGCAGCGGCATCTTGTGCACCGGAGAGAAGAAGTGCATGCCGATCACGCGCTCGGGCCGGCTCGACGCCTGCGCGATCTGTCCGATTGGAATCGTCGATGTATTGGACGCGAAGATTGCGCTCGGATGGATCGATGCCTCCGCCTCGCGCAGCACCTGATGCTTCACGGCGAGATCCTCAAAGACCGCCTCGATCACCAGATCGACGTTGCCGAATCCCGAGTAGTCCACTGTTCCGCCCAGGAGTGCCATGTAGTCGCTGTACTGGATTCTGGTAATCTGCTTTTTCGTCAGCCGCTCCTTCAGAACATCACGAACCGCGGCGTAGCCTTTTGCGACGCGGCCGTGATCGGCGTCCTTGAGTCGAACGAGACTGCCGTGCATTACGGCAATCGACGCGATGCCAGCTCCCATGAATCCCGCGCCGATGATCGCGATCTTCTCTACCGGGAGCGGCTCGAACGCCGATACTGGAAGATCGGGATACTGCGAGGGCTCTACGCCCGGATCCTTCTTGAGCTCGTTGGTGGCAAAGAAGAGGAAGATCAGCTGCCGCGAGACATCGGTCATCGCCATCTCGCCGAAGCGGCGCGATTCCTCACGATATCCGTGCGCTACTCCCTTCTCATATCCAGCCGCAACGACGTCGATCGCCGCGATCAGCGCCGGATAGTGTCCACGCGATTTGGCCAGCGTTTGCTCGCGCGCTTTCCGGAGCACTATAGCTCGCCCGGCAGGGTTCGCGTCGAGGAAGAATCCTTTCACGCCGCCGCTGTGTCGTTCACTCTTGCGTCTGCCTTCGGCAACTTCATGGGCGCGCTGTATCGCGACGGTGCGAAGTATCGAGGGGTGTACCAGCTCATCGATCAACCCGAGCTGGAGCGCTTTCTTTCCGCGAACGTTCTTGCCGGTGAGGATCATGTCGAGCGCGTTCGTGAGTCCGATCCTGCGCGGAAGTCTCTGAGTCCCGCCGGCTCCGGGAATCAATCCTAGCTGAACCTCTGGAAGCCCGAGAACCGTCTTTGGATGATCCGTCGCGATCCGATAGCGGCAGGCAAGCGCGGTCTCGAGGCCTCCGCCGAGGCACGCGCCGTGAATTGCGGCGATGATCGGAATGCGCAGCCGCTCGACCGAGTCGAGGAGCATCTGACCGTCGCGACTCAGCCGCTCCGCATCAGTCGCGGTCTTGAGCGCGAGGAACTCCTCGATGTCGGCGCCCGCGATCCAGACGTCGGGCTTGCCGCTGATGAACACCGCCGCGTGTACTGTGGTGTCGCGCTCGAGCCTGCTGACGAGTGCCACGAACTCATCCTTCACGGCGCGACTCAGCTTGTTAACCGATTCGTTCGGCAGGTCGAAGGTGATGATCGCAATTCCGTCGGTGACTTCGACCGACAACGCCGGTTTCCATCGTGTTCCCACGAGCCCGCCGATGGTGACCTCGGAAGTCGAGCTCATCGGGTTCTCTCTACCACCATCGCGAAGCCCATCCCTCCGGCTGTGCAAACGGTCATGAGTCCAAACTGTCCGCCGCGTCGCCGCAATTCATTCAGCAGCGTCGTCGTGATGCGGGCGCCCGTCGCGCCGAATGGATGTCCTAACGCAATCGACCCGCCCATCACGTTGAGCTTCGCTCTGTCGACTTCGCCCACCGGTTGCGAGAATCCCGCACGCTCCGCCCACCACTTCGATTCGAATCCTTTGAGATTCGAGAGCACCTGTGCCGCGAAGGCTTCGTGCATCTCGATCAGATCGATGTCCTTCAGTGAAAGGCCGGCGCGCTTGAGCGCGACAGGCGCGGCGAGCACAGGCGCCTGAAGCAGCTGCTCCCCCGGGTCTAGCGCCGCGTACGCGTACGAGCGGATGATTCCGAGCGGAGGATAGCCGAGTGCGCGCGCCTTCTCTTCATTCATGAGGAGCACGCAGGCGCCGCCGTCAGTGAGCGGTGAGGAATTCCCGGCGGTCACTGAGCCGTATTTCTTATCGAACACGGGCTTGAGTGCCGCGAGCTGCTCGTAGCTCGAATCCTCGCGAATGCCATTGTCGGAGGTGAGCACGCTGTCGAATTTCGGCGGCACATAGACCGGCATGATCTCGGCAGTCAGTCTGCCGTCAGCAGTCCCGGCGGCCGCGAGCCGATGTGATCGGAGCGCGAAGTGGTCCTGCTCCTCGCGCGCGATGGCGTTGAGCTTTGCCATTTTCTCCCCCGATTGACCCATCGTCTCGCCGGTCGAAGGCTCGGCGATCGCCGGCGTGACGGGAACGAGATCCTTCGGACGGATCCGCGCCAGAGCTTTGAGTCGGGCGGGAAATGATTTGGCTTTCGACGCGAGAACGAGCGCTTCGGCAAATCCCTGCGCATGCAGGACCGGAATATTGGAGAGGGATTCCGATCCGCCGGCGATCGCGACGTCCAGATGACCGAGCGCGATCTGATCTGCCGCGTCGGTTATCGCCTGATTGGCGGATGCACACGCGCGACTGACGCTGAACGCCTGGACCCCCTTGGGCAGAAGGGGAAGAAGCGACACCTCACGGGCGATATTGGGCGCGAGCACCGAAGGAATTACGGTGCCGAACACGAGCGCCTGAACCTCCTTACCGTCGAGGTTGGTTCGCTGAAGCAGCTCCGCAACGCAGAGCTTGCCAAGATCTATCGCCGAGATCGACTTGAATGCAGTTCCCGCTTTTGCAAACGGCGTCCGCACACCAGCAACTATAGCGACGCGGCGCCCGTTCCCGAATGTAGCCATGCAGGGAACATAGACGGGCGTCGTTTATCTTTCTAGGACGTACCGCTCTCTCGTGCGCTTCGCTCTTTCTCGAGCAGGCGCCGTTTGCGCTCGATTCCCCAACGGTAACCGCCGAGCTCGCCGCTCCGCCTGACTACGCGATGACATGGAACCACCAGCGCGACGCGATTATTGGCGCACGCGCTGGCGACCGCGCGCGCAGCTTTCGGAGATCCGATCGCGCTGGCTATCTCACTGTAGGAGCGTGTCTCGCCAAACGGGATCCTCTGCAGCTCCCGCCACACCTTCCACTGAAACGCGGATGCCTGCAAGTCGAGCGGAACATCGGGTCGCGCGCGCTCACCATCGAGAGCGGCGACGATCTCCGCGACCCAGACGCCCAGCGAGCTCGACGGTGCGGTCACTCGCTCGCGGGTAGCTGCGGGATACTCCTCGGCGAGCGCTGATTCCAGCGACTTCGCATCGTCACCCAGTGTTACAGCGCAGACTCCGCGGTCTGTTGCCGCGACGAGAAGTGCGCCGAGCGACGCCCTGGCAACCACGTATTCGATGTGCATTCCTGCTCCTCCTCCACGGTACGCCGCCGGTGTCATGCCGAGGCGCGCGTCGGCGGCCTCGTACACTCTGCTACTGGAACTGTAGCCGGCGCCGTAGGTTGCGCGGCTGACGGTCTCGCCGCGTTTCAGCTCATCTTTCAGGCGCTCACTCTTTCGCGCGCGGGTGTATTGCGCCGGTGTCAATCCAATGAGCTCCTTGAATTTCCGCTGTAGGTGATACGGACTGAGTCCCGACTTTTCGCCGAGGAGCTCGAGAGTGATGCGCTCTTCGCCAAGATCGGCGACGTGGCTGTCGATGTAGTCGCGCGCGCGCTGGACTGGACCGTTTGATGATTTCGCGCGATTCGGACGGCAGCGCCGGCACGCTCGGAATCCGGCGTGCTCGGCGGCTT
>DASZZU010000238.1:0-2156 GCA_035544855.1 Gemmatimonadaceae bacterium
CGATCGAGACCGGGAGGTTGTCGAGCACGCCGCCGTCGACGCATAGCTTCCCATTGATCGGGCCCGGAGGATAAAAACCGGGCAACGCGCACGAAGCATACACTGCGTCGGCGATGCTCACGTTACGCAGGCCCGGCAATCCCCATACGATCTGGGAGCCGCGCTGAATGTCCACAGTGTTGACGAGCAATGTCCTTTTCAGCTGATCGAACCGCTTCTCCCCCGCTACCGAATTCACGACGTTCTTGAGTGGCTCGTCGAGATATATCGCGGGTGAGTGCTGACGCTCGAGCAGCATCCCCATCCGGTTGAGACGGAAGAGATCGCGCCGCTTGAGCGCCCGGGCGCGATCGGTCATCTCCGCCACGTCCGTTCCCCGGGCATACGCGGCTCCAATGAGCGCGCCGATGCTCGTGCCAGCGACGACTGTCGGCTCGATCCCGAGCTCCTTCAGCGCGCGAAATACGCCGATGTGCGCGAAGCCCTTCAGGCCGCCGCCGCCGAGCACGAGCGCGATCTTGTGCGCTTTGCGACGCGGCTTGGCTGGAGATGCTCGTTTCAGGCTTCGTGGAGTCTGACGGGGCATGCTAAGGTTGGATGCGGGAAGCTATAATGTACTGACGTACACCACACACACTGAGTAAATCGATGACTCGTCCCACTGTTCTGCTCTCGCTCGCGCTCGTCTCCATTATTTCCGCCTCGAGGGCGTCCGCCCAGACAGACGGCGCACCCAGCCGGATCACTCCCCAGGAAATTGACGCGCACCTGCGTTTCCTGTCCTCAGACCTCCTCGAAGGCCGGGCACCAGCTACGCGCGGCGGACGAATCGCCGAAGAATACATTGCGACCCAGCTCCAGGCGTTCGGCGTAAAGCCCGGGGTGGGAGACAGTTCGTACTTCCAGCGTGTTCCGATCGACGTCGTGAAGGCGGATCCGGCCACGATCAAGGTCACTGCCTCGGGCAAAGCCAACGCCAACCTCCGCTTCACGGATGATGTCGTCGTCTGGCCGGGCTCCGCGACCGATGAGAGTGCCGCGCACGGCGAGCTCGTATTCGTCGGATACGGCGCGACTGCACCCGAGTACAAGTGGGACGACTTCAAGGGCACCGACGTACGCGGAAAAGTTCTGCTCGTTCTCGTCAACGATCCGCCCGCCACTGGCGCCGAGCCGAATCTATTCGGCGGGAAGGCGATGACCTACTACGGACGCTGGACTTACAAGTACGAGGAAGCCGAGCGTAGGGGCGCGGCGGGAATGTTGATAGTGCACACGACCGAGCGTGCGGGTTACCCGTGGCACGTTGTGGTCAATTCCAATTCGACCGAGCACCGCTTACTTCCGCGCGATCCTTCGCTGGCGGCACCGATAGGCATGCGCGGCTGGATCACCGACAGCGCCGCGACTGCGCTCCTCGCCCAGGCTGGGCTCAACATGGCCGATCTGCGCAAGCGGGCGGAGTCGCGCGATTTCCGGCCGGTTTCAACCGGCATCATCATCGATGCGATGATGCGCAATGGCATCCAGCACATGTCATCGAACAACATCGTCGGACTGGTACGTGGAATAGACCCAAAGGTTCGTGACGAGTACGTCGCCTATAGTGCGCATTGGGACCACTTCGGGATCGGCCCGGTGGTCAATGGAGACTCGATCTACAATGGCGCGAAAGACAACGCATCCGGAGTCGCATCGGTCCTGGCCATCGCGCACGCCGCGGCCGAAGGAGTAAAGCCGCGTCGATCACAGCTATTCGTCTTCGTCACCGCTGAAGAATCCGGCCTGCTCGGCTCGGCATACTTCGGTGAGCACCCGACCGTGCCTGCTTCCAAGATCGTCGCGGCTCTCAACATGGATATAGTTCCCCTCGATGGGCGCGTGCGCGATCTCAATGTCACCGGTGACAACAAGAGCTCGCTCGGACCCGCGCTCGCCCAACTGGTGAAATCCGAAGGCATTCGACTTTCTCCCGATGCCCATCCGGAGCAGGGCCACTTCTATCGCTCCGATCACTTTTCCTTCGCGAAGGCCGGAATTCCGTCAGTCTCGATCGGAGGCGGCGTCGACTACATGGGACGCCCAGCGGGTTGGGGCCTCAAGCAGTCGGACGACTACACCGCCAACCGCTACCATCAACCGTCCGATGAGTATCG
>DASZZU010000239.1:0-5587 GCA_035544855.1 Gemmatimonadaceae bacterium
CGTGGCGAGATTCGCGGCGTCGCCGTGATCGACGATTTCGCGCACCATCCAACCGCCGTTCGCGAAACGATCGATGCGATCCGCCAGAAATATTCGGGGCGGCGAATCGTGGCGGTCTTCGAGCCGCGCAGCTACACGTCGCAGCGGCGCGAATTTCAGAACGACTACGTGAAGGCGTTCAGCGGCGCGGACGAGGTCGTTCTGTCCGGACTATTTCATCCGGAGCGCTACACCAAGGACACCGCCATCGATCTTGGCGAGATGATTGGCGAGCTCGTTTCTTTCGGTAAGAGCGCCAAGCACCTCAAGGACGCCGACGCAATCGTCAAGGACCTCGTCCCGCGGCTCAAGGAGCGCGATGTGGTGCTGGTGATGTCCAACGGTGGATTCGGGGGGATACATCAGAAGCTCCTTGATGCTTTGGCGCGCAATCAAGGTTGACTGCAACTGAAGACTACCTGCCGGGAGCGGTCTGCGTGACGGCTAAGGGCTGCGGGCTTTAGTTCATCTAAAGCATTTCTAAATTCGTTTGCGCGGGGAGATGGGCGTCAGCTTTGTCGAACCCGATTTGGCGACTATTGCCAGCTTCAGCACCGTATTCCAGTTACGACCTGTGCAGCGACCAAGCTTTCTCTCGATGACGGCATTGGTGAGGCGTGATCGGCCAATTCCCTTCGGGTAGAACGTGTACAGCTGTCGACCTTTCGCCCGAACTATTTCCAGGCCGGAGATGCCCTCCTGAAGCGCGGCAACATCCTCGGCGCGGGGCGGACTCTTGAGCAGCATGACGACGAGGTGCGCCGGGTCCAGCTCGGCTTCCTTCCGAAACGGATTTTGCCTTATCATGCTTTTCCATTCTTCGGGCGCCCGCACGAAGAAATCGATCTCGAGCGCGAAGCGCTTCTGCGCTTCCGCTTCCAGGAAACGCTCGAGCTCCGCGCCTGTCCGCGCTCTGCTGTCGAACACCAGATTGCCGCTCTGCAGCAGCGATCGGACGTCATCGAATCCCAGCTGCGTGAGAAAGCTGCGCAGGTCCGTCATGCCTACGCTGCGGTGGCCGCCGACGTTTATCCCGCGGAGCAGGGCGATGTGAGTTGTCAGACTGACCAGCGACCGGTGAGCGACACGCAAACAACCTAAGTCAGTCGCTGTGCTCCCGCGAGTTCAGGCCCGCGCAGAATGCCTGCGGTCGCGCCGGCCGTCTGCGCGGCGCGCGGTTCGGTAAGGACGCTCCCAGTCGCGCAGGTGATCGAGCAGATAATCCAGCGAGAAAATGTGGCGCGAGTTGTCGGCCTTCCGCCTGAACACGACCCGCGACCAGCCACGCATTCCAGTCGGCGTGTACCACTCGCCGTCCATGTGCAGCTTGTCACCGGAGATCGCGCGGATGAGCACGCGCTCGTACTGGGAGCGGGGGAGGACACGCTCGGGGAATAGATTGTCCCAGGTGCAGAGCCTGCCCACATCATCGTAGCCGGCCGGACGATCGTCGAGATCGAGCAGGGAAGGAGCGCGACCCTTCATGACCGAGCCGATCAGGCGCAGCGTGAACGGATCCGAGTAGCGCCTGATGTAGGGCCAGAAGTGTTTTGTGATGAGCCCCGCCATCTCGCGCAGCGAGAGCGAGCGTCCGTCGGTGGTCGGCCACTTGTCACGGTCGATGTCGCAGACGAACGGGTTCTCGGGGAAGCAGTCGAACCGCGCCAGCCATCCTTTGCGAGTCGTGTGCGGCATCGGATGGAAACCCCTGATGATCGGGATATCGGTCTCGTCTAGCACGCCAATCTCATAGCTCGGCCAACGCATCACTTCGCGGACGATGCCGACGATCAGAGTGGCCGTCGCGATCATGAGCGGCGCGTCCGGTGTGAAATCGGCGGTGACCTCGATGCGATCTCCGCGCGGTCTAACGCCTATTCCGGTCGAGCGGCGGTTCGCCGCGAGCAGCATCACGGGGACCGGAAGGATGTGCGCCAGCAGATAGGCGAGCTGCTCGACGGTTCTTGTCGAGCCCTGCGCCGCTGGCGGCAGCTCGAAGGAGATGTTGTAGTGAGCGCTGAAGCCGGCCAGCTGCACATCGGCGTCGTGTGCCTGCTCCCAGGCATCGAGCTCCTGTCGCACGAACAGGATCGCTTCCCACAGTGAGCGGCCGGCGCGGGCGGCGCAGCCGCGCTCGATCTCAATTACCGGGGTTGCGACCTCGATGACACCGGTGTCGAAGTAGACCGCGCCGCCGGTCGGGAGATGATATGATCTGCCCTTCCGGTGCATCATCTTCTCGCGAATGAACCGGCGCGGGCTTCCGAAGATGTCTTCGGGCTTGACCTGGATGCCGCCGATGATCACGGCGAATTCGGCTTCCAGGCCGATCGCCGCGAGATGGATCCGCTCGCGAATGGATGACTTGTTCTCTTGTCCCTTTTTCTTCTTCAGCTGCGCCATTCTCACCTTCTACCCAAAATCCTTCTTCGATTACAAAGCGGTTCTGCAACGAGTACGTCAACTTTTCACATCCCGCGGCACCGACAGCACGTACCCCAGGTCCAAATGCAGGTGGTCTTCCGCGTAGCCGGTCGGGGCGCCATACGGACGTGTCCAGATGCCCGGCAGCGTCTCGCGCGCGATCAGGCTGAAGCGCTCGATCGCACTCCGGGTGTCCAGGTAGGTATCGCCAATACGATATATGTTGGCGGCCGTCCCCCAGGCATGAGGAGTAGCGTTCTTGGAGAACCGATGGGACGGAGAGCGATACCCCCCGTTCGCCGAGATGTGGACCAGCGTCCCGACGGCCTCCCGGAACCTGTCCAGGCACACTGCCAAGAGTGTTATTGCGCACGGAACGTACCGGGGGAAAGTCCTGAGGGGCGGGGCCTCCCGTACGTCGACCTGGATGAACTCCCAGAGCAGGAAATTGGTGGCCAACTCGATTTTCATGGCCGAATCCCAGGAAGGGATCTCATAAAAATAGCGCGGAAGCTGCCTCAGCCGCCCGGCGGTGTCCCTCCACTCTTCCCCGGGCCTCAGCGCCTTCCGATACTCGGGCGGCAGCGTCAGTCCGTCAACAACCCGAAGCGGGAAGTTCGGGGATTCATTCAGGCCGACATTACCGGCAAAGACAGCGGAGGAGCTCATTCGTCGGGCGGGCCTTGGGTGAGGAACTCATATATGGTATGCGAGATCGCGGCGATGGTTCGCGAGCGGCCTGTGCCCTCGGGGTCCCACTCGGTCAGAACAACAACGACGTAGGGCTTCCGTTTCGGCAGATAGACTACACCCGCGTCGTGCGCCACGGTCGAGATCTCTCCCGTTTTGTGGGCGACCCGCGCTCCTTTGGGCAGCCGGGCGGGAATTCCCTGGTTGAACTCCTGTCCGTGGAGGATGTCCATCATCCGCCGCGACAGAGCCGGCGAGAAGGCCTTTCCCTCCGACAACAGCACCAGAATCCGCAGCAGCCCATCAGCCGTCACCATGTTGTTGATGCCCTTCTCGAACGCGAGCTCGTCCTCGACCCCGCGCTTCAGCTCGATTCCATCATCTACGTCCAGCTCCTTGAGCGTCCGATTGACGGCGTCCGGCCCGATTACGCCGAGCAGCAGATTGGTCGCGAGGTTGCTGCTGGTGGTGATCATGTGATAGGCGAGCTCGTCGACGCGCATCATCTTGCCGATCGCACTGTGCACGACCGAATTCGCGTCGCGGCCCGACTCGACGCGGAACGGCACGTTCTCGACCACGCTCAGAAAGCGGTTGCGGACGTGAACGCGCGAATGCGGTAGCAGCTCGCCTCGATCGATCGCGGCGAATGCGCCCAACAATATCGGCACCTTGATCGTGCTCGCGGCGTGGAACCACCGGACGGCTTTGTAGTGAAGCTCGAAGCCGGTCTCGGTGTCGTGCAGCGCGACCGCGATCGCCTTCGCGCCCGACTCGCTCTCGATCCTTTCGATCTGCGTTCGCAGCGCGCGCTCGCGCGCCGCCGTCGGCGTCTCCGTCTTCGTCATCGCGACGGTCAGGAGTATGCTACGCGAGGATCCGCTTTGGCGTAGGCGAGATCGGTAAGGAGATTCACCATCACGAAGACGACGCTCAGGAACAATACGGAGCCCTGGATCGCGGGCAGGTCGCGCCGGGTGATCGCGTTGACGACGTAGCGGCCGAGTCCCGGCCAGCTGAAAATCGTCTCGGTGAGAATGCTGCCGGTGAGATAGTACCCGAAGTCGAGTCCGAGCACGGTGATGATTGGTATGAGCGCGTTGCGCAGCGCATGCCTCACTATCACGACGCGCTCGTTCAGCCCTTTCGCCCGCGCGGTACGCACGAAGTCGCTACTCAGCACGTCGAGCATCGCCGATCTAGTCACCCGCGCGAGAAAAGCAATGGAGCGCGAGCCGAGCGCGAACGCGGGAAGAATCAGGTACTTGATGCCGCCGTAGCCCGACGGAGGGAGCCACTTCAGAATCACCGCAAATACCAGAATGAGTATCAACCCTACCCAGTAGACGGGGAACGAAATTCCGAGGTAGGCGAATCCAAGCCCGAGTCTGTCGAACCAGCCGCCTGGATTCCGCGCACTCAGCACGCCCAGCGTAATGCCGAGCACCGACGCAAGGAGCATCGCCGAGCCGGCAAGGAGGAGAGTCTTCGGAAACCGCTCGCGAATGTCCGTGATGATCGGGCGCTGCGTGATGTACGAGTTTCCGAAATCACCGCGCAGCACTCCACTCGTATAGAGAGTGAACTGTTTGAGCAGCGGCTCGTCGAGATGGAGCTCCTTTCTCAGACGCGCGATCGTCTCCGGGTCGGCTCTCTCGCCAACCATCTCCTGCACCGGATCTCCGGGTGCCACGTAAAGGAGAAGAAACACGACCACCAGGACTCCGAACAGCGTCGGAATCGAAAGGGCGAGTCTCCGGATGATGAAGGAAAGCACGTTCTACTTGCTGATACTCACATCCGTCCACCGCTGACCGTTGAAGACCGCGGGAACTTTGAAGCCTTTGATCCACGGCTTTACCGCGTACAAGTCCTTGTAGAAGAACAGGTAGATCATCGGCGCATCGTTGAACTCGATCTGGTCGGCCTGGGTGTACAGCGAATTGCGCTTCGATTCGTCCTGCTCCCGGTGCGCCTGATCCACCAGCGCGTCGAAGTGCGGATTGGAGTAGAACGAAACGTTGCCTCCGACTCCCTTGTTCTTGCTGTGCAGCAGGGGATACAAAAAGTTTTCGGCGTCAGGATAATCGGCCCACCACTCCTTGAGCGCGAGGTCGGTTTGGCCTTTGCGCGCGGCTTCGCGCATCGATGACGCATCGCGCTGCACGATTTTGGCGCGGATGCCGGCCTCGGCGAGATTGGCCTGGATCGTCTGGGAGACGCGAGGCGATTGATCGGTGGTGGAGGCCCACAGCTCGACGTCGATGCCGTTGGGATGGCCGGCCGCGGCGAGAAGCTGCTTCGCCTTGTTCACGTCGTGCGGATATCCTTTGCGACTCTGGTCGGCGCCACCAAGGGTGGGAGGGATCACACCATTGGCGACGCTGCCGCGGCCGGCCATCACCTGGCTCAACATCGTATTCACATCGACGGC
>DASZZU010000240.1:0-4162 GCA_035544855.1 Gemmatimonadaceae bacterium
GCTGCAGACCTACGCCGACCAGGGTCAGGCGGTGAACGCTCGTGCAGTGCTGGCGCGGATCGATGCTACCGGAATTCAGGATGCATATACGTCCGCGCGCGCAGGACAGGTGGCCGCGCGCAACGCGGCTGATGTGGCCGCGCACGATCTGGCGAGAAATCAGAAGCTCCTCGCTGCCGGCGCGATAGCCGAGCGGGACATCGAGCAATCACATCGCGCTTCGATCTCGGCTCAAGCCGCGTTCGAGGATGCAAACTCGCGACTGGCGTCGGCGGAAAAGGCTTACCGGAGCACCACCGTCACTGCGCCGTTCAGCGGAGTCGTGAGCGAACGCCCCGTCTCGGCGGGCGATGTCGTGCAACCGGGGTCGGCCCTGTTCACCGTTGTCGATCCGTCGAGCATGAGACTCGAGGCGTCGGTGCCGGCTGAGCAGCTATCGCTGATTCGCGTCGGTGTACCCGTCGTTTTCACTGTCAGTGGATATCCCGGCCGTGAATTTGTAGGACACATCACCCGGATCAACCCGACAGCTGATCCGACGACGCGTCAGGTCCGCATCTACGTTTCGATTCCGAACGCGGGACGTACGCTCGTCGGTGGATTGTTTGCGAACGGCCGCATGTCGAGCGCGACGAAGATGGGCCTCATCGTTCCGCAATCGGCAGTAGATGTTCGCGGAACGGCGCCGTTCGCAATGCGCGTGAGGCTGGGAAAGGTGGAGAAGGTTCAGGTACAGGTAGGCCTGACTGACAAGAGCTCGGAGACCATCGAAGTGCTGTCAGGTCTGCAGGCGGGCGACACGCTGCTCCTCGGCGCGGCGCAGGGAATCACTCCAGGAACCGCGGTGCGGATCACGGCGCCCCCGGCGAGTCCGGTGGCGAGCGGCAGAGGGAGCTGACTCATGGTCATTTCAGATTTTGCCATCAAGCGTCCGATGGTTACCGTCGTCACAATGGTGGCGCTGGTCGTATTCGGACTGTTCGCGCTGTGGCGGCTGCAGGTCGATGAGTTTCCCGACATTCAGCAGCCGGTCGTACTGACTTTCATACCGTATCCGGGCGCATCGCCCGAGGGCGTGGAGAGAGAGATTCTCAAGCCCGTCGAGGATGCGATCAAGGGAATCTCCGGCGTCGACAAGATCTACGGGACGGCTGGAGATGGCTACGCGCAGATCGTCACGCTCTTCGTGTTCGAGAAGGATCCACAGGTTGGCACCCAGGACATTCGCGATGCGATCTCCGGGATCCGCGCTGACCTTCCTGTCGAGATGAAAGAGCCGGTGCTACAGAGATTCGATCCGGCAGACCGGCCTATTGTCTCGATGACGATCGCTTCGCCGACAATGACTCCGGCGCAGCTTACGCGGCTCGCTGATCCCGACATCACGAGCAAGCTGAGAGGAATTCCCGGCATCGCGCAGGTGCAGCTCGTCGGCGGCGTGAAGCGTGAGATGACGATTCAGCTGAGACCCCAGGAGCTGCAGGCGGCCGGCATCGGTGTCGGCCAGGTTGTGCAGGCGCTGCAGGCACAGAATCTCGCCGCACCGGTGGGACGCCTCAACGGAAATCTCGACGAGCGCACGATTCGTCTGCAGGGACGTCTCGAAGGTCCGCAGGATTTCATGAACCTGGTGGTCGCCGAGCGGAACGGTCAGATCGTGCGACTGGGTCAGGTCGCTGATGCGATCGACGGCACACAGGAGCAGCGCTCGCTCGCGCTCTACAACGGCGTCGAGGCCGTCGGCATCAACATCGTGAAGTCGAAGGGTTACAGCACGACCGACGTCAGTGCGAAGGTTCGCAAGAAGATTAGCGACATCCAGTCAACGCTCCCGCCGGGCGTGAAGATCGACATCGTGAGGGACGCAGGTTTGCGCGTAAAGGCGTCGGTGCGGAATGTCGAAGAAGCGCTGCTCATCGGCGCTCTGCTCACGGTGCTGGTGGTGTTCGTGTTCCTCAACTCGTGGAGATCGACCGTCATCACCGGCCTGGCGCTGCCGGTGTCGGTGCTGGCGTCGTTCATCGCTGTGTGGGCGTTCGGATTCACGCTCAACACCATGTCACTGCTCGGATTGTCGCTCGCGATCGGAATTCTGATAGATGACGCCATCGTAGTACGCGAGAACATCGTGCGCCACATCGAGATGGGCAAGGATCACATGACAGCGTCGCACGAGGGCACCGACGAGATCGGACTCGCCGTCGCGGCGACGACGTTCTCGATCGTCGCGGTGTTCGTCCCGGTGGGGTTCATGTACGGAGTCGCCGGACAGTGGTTCAAGCCGTTCGCGCTCACGATCGCCGCGTCGGTGCTCGTGTCGCTGTTCGTCTCGTTCTCGCTCGATCCAATGCTGTCGGCCTACTGGGCCGATCCGCAGGTCGAGGCGGGCGAGAGACGCAATCCGATTGCTCATGCGCTCGAGAAGTTCAACAACTGGTTCAACCGTTTGGCGCAACGCTACAAGGGGCTGATTGCCTGGGCTCTCGATCACCGCGTGGCAGTGGTTCTCATTGCGCTCGGTTCGTTCGTCGGTGCGTTGGCGCTCCCCGCTCTGGGCTTTGTTGGCGCGAGCTTCTTCGGGACGGAGGATCAGTCAGAGGTCAACATTGCCCTCGAGACTCCTCCCGGCTCCAACCTCGCGTACACGCGCATCAAGGCTGAAGAAGCGGCGCGAATCGCCCGCGCACACAAGGAAGTTCGTTTCACCTACAGCACACTCGGCGGAACGACTGGGGACGTGAACGTCGGCAACATCTACGTTCGACTCGTACCCAAAGGCGACCGCAGCATCGGTGCCGAGGATTTCGGGCGTCTGCTCCGCCAGGAAGTCGGACACATTGGTGGCGCGACGATGTCCGTCTTCACTAATAATTTCCAGGGAGCGCAGAAGCAGATACAAATCCAGTTGCGTGGCGGTACGACGCAACAGCTCGCGACCGTTGCTGAGGCGATCGCGGAGCAGGTGAAGCAGGTGAAGGGGGCAGTGGACGTTGGCCTTTCCACCAAGGGGCAAAAGCCAGAGCTCAACGTGGAGCTCAATCGTGGACTCGCCGGAACTCTCGGAGTCACTGTTGGTCAGGTCGCGCAGGCACTGCGCCCGGCGTTCGCTGGAATCAAGGCAGGCGATTGTGTGGATCCGACCGACCAGACGCGCGAGGTGAATGTGCGCCTTGCTCCTGAAGCGAGACAGCGCGCAGCCGATCTCGAGCAGCTGCCCCTGGTGGTTACTGGGCCCGATGGTCAGCCGCGAACGCTGCCGCTTGGCCAGATCGCAACGATCACACAGTCACTCGGTCCGGCACAGATCAGCCACCTAGATGCAGATCTGGTGGTGACTGTACAGGCGAACACCTCCAATCGTCCGCTGACCGAGGTGATGAAGGACATCAACGCCAGAATCGCGAAGATCACTCTTCCCGCAGGCGTTCACATAACGGAGGGCGGCGAAGTCGACAGCCAGAACGAAGTGTTCGGCCGTATCTTCTCCGCGCTCGGCATCGCGGTGATGCTGATGTATCTGATCCTCGTGATGCAGTTCGGCTCCTTCCTTGAGCCCCTGGCGATCATGATATCGCTCCCGCTCTCGCTCATCGGAGTGATGCTGGCGCTCATGATCACTGGGACGACAATCAACATCATGAGCCTCATCGGAGTGATTCTGTTGATGGGAATCGTGGCGAAGAACGCCATTCTTCTCATCGACTTCGCGAAGTGGGCGCGCGAGAAGGATGGCCTGTCGAGGCGTGATGCGCTTATTCAGGCGGGCGCAATCCGTCTGCGTCCCATCATGATGACGACGCTCGCGCTGATCGCGGGCATGATCCCGGTGGCGCTCGGAATCGGCGAAGGGGCGGAGTTCCGTGCGCCGTTGGGACGCGCCGTGATAGGCGGCGTGATTACGTCGACGCTACTGACGCTCGTGGTGATTCCGACGTTCTACGAGATTCTTGACGAGTGGAAAGAGTGGATACTTCGCAAGTTCGGTCTCTTGAAGCACACCGAGGGCGGACACGCCGAGCAGCCGACAGGGCCGAGGCCGGTAAGCGCTAGCGAGCGATTGGAAAAGCTCGCCTAAGCGCGATTGACCATGCCCCGGATAGTTTCTTTCCTGCCGGCGGGCACGGAGATGGTCCATGCACTCGGTGCGGGAAGTGAGCTCGTG
>DASZZU010000241.1:0-6313 GCA_035544855.1 Gemmatimonadaceae bacterium
AAGACGAAAGGCGTAGCCGCGCTTCCGTAGGTGCCTTCGACGCGAACGCTCTTTCCAACCAGACTCGTGTTGGCGGCGTTGAAAGCGGTTGCGCCGACACCGGCCGGCTCTAGCTTTGCTTCGAGCTTGCTATAAGTCCCGGCAGCAAGCGGAACGTTGAGCGCAGACGCGAGCGTCCCGTCAACCGGAATGTTTACCAGCACCGGATCGCGCGAAACATCTTCGCACTCGGCGCCCACTGCGGCGTGATCGTCGCCGGCGGCTTCGATCTCGTCGACGCAGTTGGTGGTTTCGCCGTCATTGAGCTCGATCTTGTCCATGACCAGCTGAACCTTCGTGATCGTGAAATTGCCCGCTGTGCCAACCGCGAGATTCGATCGCATCGCGGACGACGACAGTGGTGCCGACAATACGCTACTGGTGACGGACAGCTTCACCGGATGCAGGTTCGACCCGGTAATGTCACCCGAGCATGCTGCAATGGCACTGACTAAAACAACGCCGGCAAGCGGCTTCATATTTTGCAGGAAACGGGCAGTCATTTTTCCTCCGTTATCGTGGAACCGTTGGCCCAAAGGGGGGCCAATCGGAGCGGTGACAAACACGTCATTCACGCTTATAAGACGACTTGCGGTAAATGGGAGGAACGCGGAAAGGGGGGAATGTTGCTTTCTAAGCGGTGAGGGGATTCCCCGGCATGTCGCGGGGAGGTTAAGTGCCCGTTACGTCACCCGATTTGTCGGAAGACAGCTTCGCGACAGCTATGAACAGCGCGATTCCGCCAGTTGCGGACGGACGTTTGCGCGGCCGAGGGCGCGGATGGTGCAGCAAAATCCGCCTATCTACAAGGATCTGATGACACTCAGACGACTTCTCGGAATCGGAGCTCTACCGCTCGCGCTCGCCGCCTGCGATAAATCCAGTCGCTCGGTGCCAGCCGACACGCTCGCGCTCGTGAAAGACAGTGTGCAGCAACTTCACCAAACCAACTCAGGTCTACGCTCGATGCCATTCAAACTCTCTTCACCCGCTTTCGCTCCGAACGGCTCCATTCCATCCAAGTACACCTGCGAGGGCGCCGACATCTCTCCGCCATTGGAGTGGTCCGACCCGCCGGATGGAACGCGGAGCTTCGCTCTCATCGTCGACGATCCCGATGCGCCAGATCCCGCCAAGCCGCAACGGGTGTACGTGCATTGGGTTGTTTACAACATTCCGGCGAGCACGACCAAGCTTCCGGAGAACGCGGCGAAGAGTGGACTGCCGCCTGGCGCGATGCAGGGCACCAACGATTTTGGGAAGCAGACATACGGTGGCCCCTGCCCGCCGATCGGCCGGCATCGCTACTTCTTCAAGCTCTACGCGTTCGACACCCAGCTCAAGGGATTGAGCAACCCCACCAAGGCGCAGCTCGAGAAGGCGATGCAGGCGCACACACTCGACAACACCCAGTTGATCGGCACTTATGAGAAAGCCAAAAAGTGACGATGTGCGGGTGATTTGAGCGGGCGAGTGAGATCGTAGGGCTCACCGAGTCCAGACAAGAGTGACGACCGATGCGGCGGGGAGCGTGTAGGGAAAGGTCCGGCCCGCCGCGGCGCACTACTCTGCGAGTCGATGCGATGGGCTCAGGTCGCACGAACTTGCATAGCATAAAGCGCGCAATCTGTCGCCGGCACTTGTCCCGATAGCCGGCCGGCGACAGAATTCGGCGACCCCCCCCCTTTTTTCATCCATGCCCCGAGGCCACAACCATGGCGATCCAAATGAAGACGTCCGGCGTACACCACGTCGCACTCCGCGTCAGCGATCTCAAGCGCGCGAAGAAATTCTACTGCGACACACTCGGCTTTCAGCACCTGATGGATGCTGACAATCTCTGCCTCTTCCTGGCCGGCGGCACTGCTTTCGGATTGCGCGGCCCTACGGCGGAAATGCCCAAGGGCGACAAGTTCAATCCACACCGCGTCGGCGTCGATCACATCGCGCTCGCCTGCAGCGACGCGTCCGAGCTGAAGCGCGTGGCTGATGCGCTTTCCGCGGCGGGGATCGAGAACACCGGCGCAAAGCGAGACGAGACACTCGGCAAGGACTACGTCGCGTTCAAGGATCCGGATCGGATCGCCTGGGAATTCTACATGGCGTGATCGTGTTGACGACACCCCACATCTCTATAGCATGATAATGTTTAGCCCCCGCTCGTTCGTTCTTGCGAGTCTGGTCGTCGCTTCGGCGTGCACTCCGCCCGCGACTGTGTCATCTGCTGGTGTTGTGCGAGGCGCAAGCCCCGCACAACACGTCGTCGCGATTGCGGACGATTACCTCGCCGCGTGGCGTGAGGCGTTTCCTGAAGTCAACACCACCAACGGCATTCCCGGAGCTAGGCACGATCGCCTGAGCGACAACTCGGCGGCTGGCGAGCGGGCGTGGTCGGCGAAGGAGGATCGGTGGCTCGCGCAGATGCGGCGGATCTATCCGGCATCGCTGATCGGCAGGCCTGAGTGGGTGACGTATGGATTGCTGCGCGAGGAGCTGGAAGCGAGTACCGCGATGCGCGCGTGCAACTATCGGGTGTGGAATGTGAGCCCGATGACCGGATTGCTGGCAACCTACGTCCCGCTTGCGCAACAGCAGCCGGTCGGGACAGAAGATCTTCGCGCGCAGGCGCTCGCTCGATGGCGTACGTTCCCGCACTTCGTAGACACGGAGATCGCCAACCTTCGTCAAGGCGTTCGCGCCGGCTACACCGAACCGAAGGTGAACGTCACGCGCGTCATTGAATCCGCCGATCGCCTTCTCACTAGTTCACCAACTGCGTCTCCATTCTTCGCTCCGGCAAAGGCTGATTCGACGCCTGCATTCCGCCAGGCGTACGAGCGTCTGGTTGCTGACGAGATTACGCCCGCCGTGCGGCGCTATCGCGACTACCTGGCGAACGAGTATCTGCCGGTAGCACGCGAGAACGTCTCGATCACCGCTAATCCGAATGGCGCCGCCTGCAATGCGGCATCGATTCGCCGATACACGACACTGGAGATGTCTGCTGACGAGATCTTCAATCTGGGCAATCAGCTCGTGGCGAAAGCGGAGTCGACCATGCGCGCGATCACGATCGCGCACTACGGCACCAACGACATTCGGGGCGCTATGCTACGTGCGCGCGCTGATTCATCAGCCAGCTTTCACTCGCGCGAAGAAGTGGTGCCGGCAGCTGAAGCCATACTCGCACGCGTGCGACGCGTGGTCCCGCAGGCGTTCGGGATTCTTCCGAAGGCCGAGCTGGTCGTCGAGCCTTTCCCTGCCTTCCAGGAGCCCTCGCAACCGCTCGCCGACTACGAGGCCCCCGCAGAGGACGGTAGCCGCCCCGGAGTGTTCCACGTCAACATCGCCTACGCGATGAATGCCGGGGCTAAGCTTCGCATGGAAGGTCTCGCGTTCCACGAAGGAATCCCGGGCCACCACTTTCAGCTCGCCATCGCGCAGGAGCGCCCCAACGTCCATCCACTCAATCGCTATCTGGGGAATTCTGCTTTCGCAGAGGGGTGGGCGATCTACGCCGAGACGGTGGCTGATGGGCTCGGGTTGTTCTCGTCGGATGCGTCACGACTGAGATGGCTGGAGGACAAGGTGTACGAAGGGGCGACGCTGGTGATGGAAGCAGGGATGCACGCCAGGGGGTGGACGAGGCAGCAGGCGATCGACTACGAGCTCGCACACACGACGCGCACTCCGGAGCAGGCCGCGATCGACGTCGACCGGCGGATCGGATGGCCCGGACAGGGCTACTCGTACCAGGTCGGGCAGCTCGAGATCAGGCGGCTGCGCACCGAAGCCGAGAGAAAGCTCGGGTCTAAGTTCGACGTGCGCGCATTCCACGATCGCGTGCTCGAGGATGGGACGATCACGCTCCCGATGTTGCGAGACAAGATCGCGAGGTGGTTGGCGGCAACGAGTTAGTAAGAGGGACTATTTAACCGGCCAGATGGCTCCGACCAGCAGCCCGGCGGCGAGGCCCCATATCGCGCCCCAGTAAGCCAACAAAAGGGTCGCCGGAAATGTTGCATCACCGGTACCATGAGAATCGATCAGCGCACCCACACCGGCGCCGATCCCGAGCCCTGCGAACGTGCCGATCAAGCCGCCTACAAACGCGTTCTTGATATGTACACCGATATGAATGTCCGACTTCGCCGAGTCCAGCCGAATCAGCAGCCTCTGTGATCTGTCGGCGGTTATGCCAGCGCGATCTGCCTTGATAACGGCGTAAATAATTGGGACCGAGTCACTGGTTATCGGAACGCGTGTCGGTGCTTGCCCGGTAGTGATTCCTGGAACGATGAGTGAGTAAGCAGCCAAAAGTGTGAGCGCGATTTTCATGGCTGCACTCTAGCCCCACACACATCCCAGCCCCATACGTAATCTGACGTAGACTACCGTGTGCTCCGAACACATTTGTTGAAGAAACCAACCGTTGAGCGAACAGCCGCTCGGGCTGGCCGCTCTGCCGGAAGGTTATAGATGCCTGGCCGAGCGGCTCTAGTCATCTAGCCAATCCGATCCCCACTGACAGCGTCGAAGAAGTGCGCCTTCTCGAGCTCGAACGCCAAATAGATCTTTGACCCAATCGGCGGCAAAGACTGCGGTGACACGCGAGCAGTCACGTCGTGCCGACCAGCACTGGCGTAGATGAACGTCTCGTTGCCAAGCGACTCGACGAGATCGAGCCGCGCAGATGCCGTCGCCGCGGCAGCGCGCGGACCAGCCACGATCGTCACATCCTCGGGCCTGATCCCCATGGTGATCGCCTTTCCGCGAGCGCCCGCCAGTCGCGACGCAACGCGCTGGGGAAGGTTGATCTCCCACTCTCCGCCCTCGGCGACGAACCGCGACGGCCCGCCACCTTCGACAGTGCCGTTCGCGAAGTTCATCGCCGGATTCCCGATGAAACCCGCGACGAACTTGTTCTTGGGCTTCTCGTACAGATTGAGCGGCGTATCGATCTGCATCACGTGACCTTTGTTCATCACCACGATTCTGTCGCCCAAGGTCATCGCCTCCACCTGATCGTGTGTGACGTAGATCATCGTCACCTTTAGCTCCTGGTGCAGCCGCGCGATCTCGCGACGCATCGAGACTCTCATCTGAGCGTCGAGATTGGACAGCGGCTCGTCGAACAGGAATACCTGTGGCTGCCTGACGATCGCGCGGCCGAGTGCGACGCGCTGACGCTGACCACCTGACAGCTGGCGCGGTTTGCGGTCGAGATAATCCTGGAGCCCGAGCGTAGCAGCAGCGGCCTGCACCCGCGTCTCGATTTCCGCCGCCGGCATGTTCCTCAGCTTGAGCGCGAAGCCCAGGTTTTCCCTTACGGTCATGTGCGGATAGAGCGCGTAGTTCTGGAATACCATCGCGATGTCGCGCGCCTTGGGAGGCACGTCGTTCACGACACGATCGCCAATCTTCACTGTGCCCGCGCTGATCGACTCGAGTCCGGCGATCATTCGCAGTGTCGTGCTCTTGCCACACCCGGACGGACCGACGAGCACGACGAATTCGCCATCCTTCACATCGACATCGACGCGATCGACCGCTACCTGCTCGGTGCCTTCGTGGTAAATTTTACGGACGCCATCGAGTGTTACGCGCGCCATGTATTAGCCCCCGCCCCCGCCCCAGCAACTACTGAATGAGTGATTCCTACAGGTTCCCCGATGATTTCCTCTGGGGAGCAGCGACGTCCGCTTATCAAATCGAAGGATCTCCCACCGCTGACGGCGCCGCGCGCAGCATCTGGCACCGCTTCTCCCACACCCCCGCGAACACTTATCTCAACCAGACGGGCGACGTCGCGTGCGACCACTACCGGCGCTACAAGGAAGACGTCGCGCTCATGGGTGAGTTGGGGCTGAACGCCTACCGCTTCAGCATCGCGTGGGGTCGCATTTATCCCGAGGGAACCGGTCGAATCAACAAGAAGGGAGTCGATTTCTACTCGAGACTCGTCGACGAGCTTCTGAAACAAGGAATCAAGCCCAGCGCTACGCTCTACCACTGGGATCTTCCCGAAGCGCTCGACGACCGCGGCGGCTGGCTCAATCGCGACATCGCCGACTGGTTCTGCGATTACGCCGCGACGATGTTCGACGCCCTCGGCGACCGCGTCGAGATGTGGACAACTATCAACGAGCCGTGGGTCGTGACAGATGGTGGATACCTCTCCGGGGTGCTCGCGCCCGGACACGCCAACCTTTTCGAGGCGCCGATCGCTACGCACAATCTGCTGCGCTCCCACGGAATGGCCGTCGAGAGATTC
>DASZZU010000242.1:0-4789 GCA_035544855.1 Gemmatimonadaceae bacterium
CATTCTCGCGGCGCCGTACGGACGCGGGACATACATCTACGTCCCGCTCGCGCTCTTCCGCCAGCTGCCTGCCGGCGTTCCCGGTGGCGCGCGCATCTTCGCCAACCTCCTCGGCGGCAACAGCATTCGATGAGACGAGCTTGGTGGCTCGTCACGGCTGGAGCACTCGCGATCTCGGCGTGCAGCTCGGATCATCGCCCTGTTCTGATCGTCTACTCGCCGCACGGTAAGGAGCTGCTCGAGTATCTCGAGAAGGGGTTCGAGAAGGCGCACCCCGACATCGATGTGCAGTGGGTCGACATGGGCTCGCAGGAAGTTCTGGAGCGAGTGCGGGCCGAGAAGCCAAACCCGCAGGCGGACGTGTGGTTCGGGGCGCCGGCGGAAGCGTTCGACAGGGCTACGAAAGAAAATCTGCTACAGCCGTACAAGCCGACGTGGGCTGCCGCGATCGACGCCGAGGGTCGCGAGGCGCACGACAACTGGTACGGGACGTTTCTGACGCCTGAAGTCATTGGGTACAACAGCGCCGCGGTGAAGGAGGCCGACGCACCGAAGGATTGGGACGATCTTCTCGATCCCAGGTGGAAGGGGAAGATTCTCATTCGCGATCCGATCGCGTCGGGGACGATGCGCGCGATCTTCGGCGCAATCATGGCGCGCTCCATTGCGCAAACGGGCAAGCCGGATGCAGGCTATGCGTGGTTGCGGAAGCTCGATGCGAACACCCGGGATTATGTTCTCAATCCGACGATTCTGTACCAGAAGCTCGGGCGTCAGGAGGGCGTGGTGACGATGTGGGACATGCCTGATATCGCGACCCTCCAGCAGCGGACGCGCATACCCATCAGGTACTCGATTCCGACGAGTGGGACTCCGCTTCTGGTGGACGGAATTGCGATCGTGCGCGGGAGCAAGCATCCAAAGGAGGCGGCGATGTACTACGAGTACGTAACGACGCCCGAAGCGATGATCGCCGCCGCCGACTCGTTTCTCCGCATTCCCGCCCGCAAGGACATTCCGGTCTCGAAGCTTCCTGCATGGATCCGCGATGCGATGGCGAAGATCAAGCCGATGCCTGTCGATCGCGAAGTGATGGCCGCGCATCTCGACGAGTGGATGAAGTACTGGGACGCGAACATCAGGAACCGCGGACACGAGCAGTGACGGCCGCGCCGCGGGCGCGAGGGGCGGTAGCTAATGCGGGAGTGCTGGCGCTGAATGGTGTGACGCGCCGGTTCGGTGAATACACCGCCGTCGACAACGTTTCAGTAGAGGTCGGTCCCGGAGAGCTGCTCGCTCTCTTGGGCGCGTCGGGCTCGGGCAAGACGACGACGCTGCGCATCGCGGCCGGATACGAGCAGCCTGATGCTGGAACGGTGACCCTTGGCGGCGCGGACATCACGGGCATTCCGCCCGAGGGTCGCGGATTTGGAATGGTGTTCCAGCATTACGCGCTCTTTCCTCACATGCCGGTCGAGGAGAACGTGGCGTTCGGTCTCGAGGCGCGCGGTGTCAGCAAGGCGGAGAGACTCGAGAAGGCGCGCGCGGCGCTGGCTGCTGTCGGACTGGAGGGTGCGGGAGGTCGGGCGATCCAGTCGCTCTCCGGTGGCGAGCAGCAGCGGGTCGCGCTCGCCCGCGCGCTGGTGATCGAGCCCCGCGCGCTGCTGCTCGATGAGCCGCTGTCGAATCTCGATCCCACTCTTCGGCAGGCGATGCGTGACGATCTACGCGCGATGCTAAGGCGCGTCGGAGTTCCGGCGTTGTTCGTAACGCACGATCAGGAGGATGCGTTCGCGATCGCGGATCGGATTGCTCTCCTGAAAAAAGGGAAGCTGCTACAGTGCGGAACTCCGGAGGAGTTGTACGAAGCGCCGGCGTCGAGCGAGGTCGCAGCTTTCATCGGGCGTGGAACGATGGTACCGGCTACCGATCGCGGCAATACGGCAAAGGTGACTATCGGCGGACGGACGCGCGAGCTGGCGGTGAATCGTCCGAAGGGGGCGCCATCGCGTTACGAAAACGCGTACGTCGTGCTGCGGCCGGAGGCGCTGGAGCTCATCGCACAAGCCGGCGATTCGGCCTGGCCGGGACGTGTCGTCAATCGTCGGTTCGCGGGCGGCGTCATCGTGTATCGCGTCCAGCTGGCTGATGGCGTCACGGTTGATGTCGAGTCCGCCTCAGGGAATGCGCACGAAGACGACAATGTCACGGTGGCGCCGACAAAAGGACCATTTCCAATCGTGCCGGGATGAAATCGTCGTTCAGGGGACAGAGCTGGCTGATCGCGTTTCCTGTGATTCTGCTGCTGTTGTGGACGGTCGTCTATCCAAACGCAGCGGTGATTGCCGGCAGCTTCGAGAACGGACTCGGTCATTGGCGCGAATTTGCGGCGAGCCCGGCCGATCGCGAAGCGCTGTGGACGAGCATCGTCATCTCGGTCGCATCGGTGTTCGCCTCACTCGCCATCGGCGTCCCACTCGCCTTTCTGCTCGGCCGATTCGATTTTCCCGGCCGCCGGCTGTTACGCGCTGTCGCGACGCTTCCCGCCGCGCTACCGCCACTGGTTGGGGTGATCGCGTTCCTCTTTCTTTATGGAGAGAGCGGGTTGATCACGCGGATCGTGCAGCGAATCATGGGAATGCAGGAAGCGCCGTGGAGACTCAAGGGAGTCGGCGCGATCGTGTTCGTTCACGCCTACACGATGTACGTCTACGTTTTTCTGTTCGTCTCGGCCGGCCTCGAGCGGTTCGATGCGACACTCGATGAGGCGGCATCCGGACTCGGTGCGAATACCTGGCAGAGACTGAGGCGCGTGACGCTTCCGCTCCTCATGCCTGCGGTTGCCGGCTCAGCGCTTCTCGTCTTCATGAACGCGCTCGGCTCCTTCTCGGCGCCTTACGTCTTCGGCGGCGGACTCCGGGTATTATCGACGCAGATACTCGCATCGAAGACGAATGGCGCTCTCGGTCTCGCTTACGTGGAGACGACGGTGCTGGCACTGAGCGCGGTCGCGGGGCTCGTGCTCTTCCGCTGGCTCGACCGGAAGCGGAAGTACACACTCGCGAGCAAAGGAGGACGTAAACGTCGCGCGATTAGGTCTCGCCGAGTACAGATTCTCACCAGCATCGCCGCGGCGATAATCGTGATCGCGCTCGTCCTCCCGCATCTCATGGTCGTGCTGGTATCCTTCGCGCGGGATGGTGTCTGGACGACGCAGGTGCTGCCGCCCGAGTACACATTCGAGAATTACCGGCGCCTGTTCTCCGAGAGTGAGCTGTGGCGTCCGATAACGAACAGCGTCTCCATGGCAATAGCTGCTACCGCCGGGAACCTCCTAGTGTGCTTTCTCGCCGCATATCTGATCGTGTTCCGGAAGTTCGCGGGGCGGGGACTTCTCGAGCTGCTGGTTGCTCTTCCGTGGGCGATTCCCGCGACGGCGATTGCGCTCGGCCTCGCCGCAACGTTCAACAGAAATGATTTACTTACCGGTCGCGTACTCCTCGTCGGCACGTTCTGGATTCTGCCATTGGCGTATTTCATACGCGATATACCTCTTGTCGCTTCAGCGGTAGAGGGATCCTTGCGTCAGATGGACGCCTCGCTCGAGGACGCTGCTCGTGGACTCGGCGCTAGCTGGCTTCTTACCATGCGACGCGTAATTCTGCCGGCCGCTCGACCCGGGCTAGTCGCGGGCGGATTGCTCGCGGCGGTGACTGCTGTCGGAGAATTCGTGGCGAGTGTGGTACTCTACACTCATGCAAACCGACCGATCTCGATGGAGATTCTGGCTCAGCTCCGTGCTCTGGCTTTCGGAACCGCGGCCGCGTACAGTGTGCTGCTGATATTTCTGGTGCTTCTCATGACATTTGCCGCCAGGTCGTTCGAGGAGAGACTTGCCTGAGGCGCCGGCACGTCCGCGCGTCGTAATAATCGGCGGCGGATTCGGAGGCATTGCCGCTGCACGCGCGCTCAGGCGCGCGAATGTCGATATCACGCTCATCGACAGAACCAACCACTTCATCTTTCAGCCGCTCCTCTACCAGGTTGCGACCGCCGCACTGGCGCCCAGCGACATCACCGCGCCGATTCGCTGGATACTGAGGAGCCAGAGGAATACGGAAGTACTATTGGCCGAAGCCCGGGAGATCGATACGAAGCGGCGTGTCGTTCGCGTCGACGACGATCTTCGCGAGCTTCCGTACGATTACCTGATCGTCGCGCCGGGATCACGTCACCACTATTTCGGCCACGACGAGTGGGAGCCTTACGCACCCGGACTGAAGGCGATCGAGGACGCGTCCGAGATTCGCCGGCGCTTTCTGCTGGCGTACGAGATCGCGGAAAAGTCCGAGGATCCGCAGGAGCGGGACGAGTATCTCACCTTCGTCATCGTTGGCGGCGGGCCCACCGGAGTAGAGCTCTCCGGGGCAATTCCATTCATCGCGAAGAAGGCACTGGTTTCCGAGTTTCGCCGAGTGGATACGCGTCGCACGAAAGTCGTTCTGGTGGAAGCGGGTCCGAGAATTCTGCCTTCCTTTCCGGAGGATCTCGCACAGCACGCCGCGCGCGATCTCGCCGATCTAGGTGTCGAAGTTCGTGTCAACTCTTTGGTCACCAGCGTCGAGCCCGATGGCATCTGCATCGGAGAAGAAAAGATTCGCGCGCGAACCGCGTTCTGGGCGGCCGGCAACAAGGCATCCCCGCTCGCCAAATTTCTTGGCGCTCCGCTGGACAACGCCGGCAGGGTGAAGGTGAATGATGACCTGTCAGTGCCGGGGCATCCAGACAT
>DASZZU010000243.1:0-3079 GCA_035544855.1 Gemmatimonadaceae bacterium
GAGGCGTTCGTAGCGCGAAGAACTAAGCCTCTATTCGCGTATATTTCCGGCTATGAAAGCCGCCGAGGTCCGACAGAAATTCACCAAATATTTCGAGAAGCAGGGGCACATCGTGCTCCCGAGCTCTCCCGTCGTGCCGGCCGACGATCCGACGCTCATGTTCACCAACGCGGGAATGGTGCAGTTCAAGAAAGTCTTTCTTGGACAGGAGCAGCCGCCGGGCGGACGCCGCGCCACGACAGTCCAGAAGTGTGTAAGAGCAGGCGGAAAGCACAACGACCTAGAGCAGGTCGGACACACCGCCCGCCACCACACGTTCTTCGAGATGCTCGGCAACTTCAGCTTCGGCGATTACTTCAAGCGCGACGCGATTCGATTCGCCTGGGAATTCGTGACGAAGGAGCTGAAGCTCCCGGCCGAGCATATTCGCGTGACGGTATTCGAGGAGGACGATGAAGCCCGCGCGCTCTGGCGCGAGATCGCCGAACTCCCCGACTCACGCATCTACGGACTCGGCGCGCACGACAACTTCTGGCAGATGGCGGACACCGGTCCGTGCGGCCCGTGCACCGAGATCTTCATCGACCTCGCGCACGTCGCAAAGGATTTTGCGTTGCCGCTGGGTGCAAAGGGCGAGTGGACTGAAATCAAGCGCAAGGAATTCTCGAAGGACGCCTTCGTCGAGGGAGCAGAGGCGGGGAGGTTCCTCGAGTTCTGGAACCTTGTTTTCATGCAGTTCGATCGACAGCCCGATGGAAAGCTCGTTCCTCTCCCAAAGCCGTCAGTAGACACTGGAGCGGGCCTCGAGCGCATCGCCGCGATCATGCAGGGCGAATCGAATAATTTCCACGCCGATCTTTTCCAGTCGCTCATCAAAGCGGTCGAGAAGACCGTCAAGCAGAAGTACGATCGCGGCGAAAAGGGCGCATCATTCCGCGTCATCGCGGATCACAGTCGCGCGGTGGCCTTTCTCCTCGGCGATGGAGTTTTTCCCTCGAACGAGGGCCGTGGCTACGTGCTGCGCCGAATCCTCCGCCGCGCGGTGCGACACGCGTGGCTGCTCGGCCGCCGGCAACCGACACTCGTCGAAGTCGTGCGCGTCGTCATCGACCAAATGGGCGACGTCTATCCCGAGCTCCGCCAACGCTCCAAGCACATCATCGATACGACGCGCGCGGAAGAAGAGCGCTTTCTGGCGACGATCGAGGGCGGCATGCGCCGCTTCGACGAGCTCGCCCCCGAGAAGACCACGCAGGGATCCACTTCGATGCACGGCACGATCGCCGGCGAAGATGCATTCAAGCTTTACGACACCTTCGGATTCCCCATCGATCTCACCGAGCTGATGGCGCGCGAGCGAGGCTACTCTGTCGACATCTCGGGATTCGAGACGGCGTTACAGGGGCAGCGGACACAATCGCAGGAAGAACGGCGATCCAAGAAAGTCAGCGTCGCGCAGGACTTACTGGGCGAGGCCGGATGGGCACACGGCGACGCGTCGACAACCTTCACCGGCTACGATTCCCTCGACGTCACCAGCGAGGTAATCGCCAAACACGACCTCCCCGACGGCCGTGTCGCGGTAATGCTCCGTGAAACCCCGTTTTATGTGGAGTCTGGCGGGCAGATCTCCGACCTTGGCGAGATCCAGGGCGAAGGGTGGCGCGTCGACGTCGAAGAAGTGCGCAAAGTTGACGGCCGCATCGCCGCGCTCGGCAAAGTCACTGGCAACGTGCAGCTCGGGAAGGCAAGAGCGATTGTGCCGCGCGACCGCCGCCGCGACACCGAGCGGAATCACACCGCCACCCATCTTCTCCACGCCGCGCTTCGGCAAGTCCTCGGCGAGCACGTGCATCAGGCCGGGTCTCTCGTCGCGCCCGATAGACTGCGATTCGACTTCACGCACCACGGTCCGCTCAGCGCCCAACAGCTCGCGGAGGTCGAAAACCTCGTCAATCGTGGAATTTTCGAGGGCGTCCAGCTCACGTTCGAGCAGAAGCCTTACGCTGAAGCGGTTTCGGGCGGCGCCATGGCGCTGTTCGGCGAGAAGTACGGCGACGTCGTGCGAGTCGTGACCATCCCCGGGCTGAGCGTGGAGCTGTGCGGCGGCACGCACGTCCGGAACACGGCCGAGATCGCGCTTTTCAAGGTAGTGAGCGAAACCGGTGTCGCGGCCGGAGTGCGTCGCATCGAAGCGGTGACCGGCCGCGGCGCGCTCAATCTTTTCCGGGAGCACGAGCGGGAGCTGCAGAAAATCGAATTGCTGGTGCGCGCGCCCGCGGGTCAGGCCGTGAAGCGCGTGCAGAGTCTGGTCGAGGATCGTCGCGCGCTCGAGAAGCGCCTCGACGAAGCGATGCGATCGGGCGGGGGAGGCACCATAAAAGCACTCGTTGATCAAGGCTCAATAGTGAACGGAGTGAGAGTTGTGGCTGCGAATGTGAAAGCGCCGGATCTTCCCGCGCTTCAGGCGATGGGTGACGCGCTGCGCGACCAGATGGGGAGTGGCGTCGGAGTGCTCGGCGCCTCGTTCGAGAATGGGAAGAACACAATGCTCACCGTCGTGAGCGACGATCTCCGCGAGCGCGGAGTACGTGCCGATGCAATTCTTCGCGAGCTCGCCGCGGCCGCGGGCGGGAAGGGAGGCGGCAAGCCACACATGGCGCAGGCGGGAATTCCCGACGCCGAGCGGATGGCGTCGGTCGTAGCGGACGCGCCGGAGATGATACGGAAGCATCTCATGGGAAGGGCATGATACGGTGGCGCCGCAACTGCAAACTGCAATTGCAACTGCAACTGAAGACTACCTGCCGGGGGCTGTCGGCGGGCCGGCGAGTGGCTGCGGGCGTATGCTATTCGGATTGCGTCGCGAGCAAATGAGCGATTTTCCCTCGGATCTGATCGTATGAGCGATTCCGATTGGTTGTCGCGACTCGACTCAACTGCCCCAGAGGAGCTAGCGAGCGCGATCAGAAATGCGCTGAATGACGATATAAAGAATCCGACCGCGAACGATCTGCTGGAGGCGGCCGAGCGCGTCCTCGACAAAGTGCTGCGCACCGACTGCGAAACCCGCGCGTCT
>DASZZU010000244.1:0-3915 GCA_035544855.1 Gemmatimonadaceae bacterium
GGAAGGCAGGGATTTCTGCGGAGGTACCATGCCGATCCCGCGAGACAAATTGCTTTGCCTTGCGTAGATATAGCACTGCCGCTATATATCGTTTGTGCTATGCTAGGCGTCTATGTCTTGGGACGTCGAGTATGCGGATGATTCTCGGATCGCGCTACGCACACCTTCGGGAGTTGCGCATTCAGCACAAAGGCCGCCCCTATCGCGTGCTCTATGCGTTTGATCCACGGCGAACGGCGATTCTCCTGATCGGCGGAGCCAAGAAGGGAGACGATCGCTGGTATGAAGTCAACGTCCCGCTTGCAGAAAAGCTCTACACGAGTCACCTGGAACAACTGATGGAGGAGGGGTTGATCGATGGCAAAGAGGTTTCGTGATCTAGTCTCCAAAACGATGACTGCGGAGCAGCGGGCTCGTGCCGCCAGTCGCACGAAGGCTCTGCTGACGGAGATGAGCCTGGCGCAATTGAGAAAGGCTAGGGAGCTCTCGCAGCTCAACATGGCGGAAAAGCTGAAGACTACCCAGTCGAGCATTTCGCGCCTCGAGCATCAGGCTGACATGTATCTGAGCACGCTACGGGAATACGTAGAAGCATCGGGTGGACATCTCGAACTGATCGCTCGATACCGCGATACAGAGATTCGCCTTACCCAATTCGCCGATCTCGCTTCGGCATAGACGGCGGCCGGTAGTCCTCAGTTGTAGCCGCGGAATCCAAGCGCACGGGCCACGGTCCCCTGTCGCTCGTCGACCGTGACAAAGCTGATCGCTTCCGGTTCCTCGGCCAGATACAGCGCCGTCGCAAGGTGCCAGCAGTCCGCTCCGCGTACGCAGCCCGCATCGAGCACCCGCGCGATCTCGTCGGTCAACGGCCGATCCGGCAGGATCCACGAGATCGAGAAGGGAAGATTGCTATTGGCGGGAATGCGCTCGCGCACGAAGACGGCGCGCAATTCCGCCTCGAGAAGATTCGCCGACACCAGCTCATCGAATGCCTTCAGCCGCCGGGTCAGGGCGGAGGCGCCGCTCTCTCCGAACGTGATGGCCGCCAGACAGGACGTATCTACATACGCGACCTTCATTCGTCGCGATCGTCCAGGAAGCGTTTGAGCGCCCCCGGCCGTTTCACTATTGGCCGCGAGGTCGAGCCCGGGTTCCGAGCCCGGACGATGATGCCCCGTTCCACCAGCTGCTCCATTCGGGGGCCGAGGCCGCCGGGGCGCGGCGGAATGGAACGGATCTCCGCGACGGGCTCGCCGTGCAGCGTAACGACGACCGGCCGTCCCTCCCGCACCTTCCGAATGATCGCCGACAGTTTGGCCTTTGCCTCGTACAGCGAATAGGTGTCTCTCATGACCCCAATCTATATTATCTAGTCAGACTAGTCAAGCAAGTCACTCATGGGGAAAACTACAACTGAAGACTACCTGCCGAGGGCGATCGGCGTGACGGCCGACGGCCGCGGGTTGAATCTTAAATGCGTATCGAGACCGGCCCGCAGCCGCAAGCCGGCCCGCACACGGCCCCCGGCAGGTAGTCTTCAGTTAAGTCCTTTCCCCCGCAGGTAGTCTTCAGTTGTAGTTTAAGGTTTCGAGCGTGGGGGAGGCAGCAAAAATGAATCCGTTCCGAAACATGTTCTGTCTTATTTGCTGTTTTGCGCTCGCAGCGTGCGGCGCAGCGCCGGCGTCGCGTGCCCCTGAAGAGAGCGGTGCAGCGCCTTCGCCTCCGGTGAAGCGTGGCGCCATCGGCCATGACTGGACCCGATTCGGTTGGGACGCGGGCCGCTCCAGCGCCGCGCCCGACGAGACCGGGATTACCGCTGGCAATATCGCCACGCTGCGCCGGCAGCAAGTCGCCCTCGACGGGACGGTGGACGCCTCGCCGATCTATCTCCACGGCGTGCGCGTGAACGGCGGCACACACGACGTTGTTTTTGTCACGACGACGTACGGGAAAACACTCGCAGTCGACGCCGCTGACGGGACCATTCTCTGGCGCTTCACGCCGAGTGGATACGATTCGTGGGCGGGGTCCCGCCAAATTACGAATTCGACGCCGGTCGCGGACCCGAACCGGGAGTTCATCTACGCGGCGTCACCAGACGGGCGCATCCAGAAGCTCGCCGTCGCAGACGGCCACGCCGTATGGAGCACGGCCATCACCAGCCTACCCGCGCGCGAGAAGATTGCGTCGGCCTTGAACTTTTTTCACGGCCGAGTGGTGGCGGCGACCAGCGGCTACATCGGGGACGCGCCGCCGTATCAGGGGCACGTCGCGATTCTGGACGCCGCAAGCGGCCGGCTCCTGCACGTTTGGAACTCGCTCTGTAGCAACAGGCACGAGCTGATGGATCCAGCTTCGTGCAACGAGAGTGGCTCGGCCATTTGGGGCCGAGCGGGTGCAGTTATCGACTCGACTACGGGAGACATCTACGTCGCTACCGGCAACGCCCGCTGGGATGGTCGGACCAACTGGGGGGACGCCGCGATCGCGCTCGACTCGAACGCGACGAACGTGCTCGACAACTACACCCCGACGAACACCGAGGAGCTGAATTCGCGAGACGCGGATCTTGGCTCGACCTCGCCGGCGCTCCTCGGCGGCGGCTATGTCGTGCAAGGCGGCAAAGATGGAACGATCCGCCTTCTGCAATTTGGGCGCGCGCGCGGTGCCACGCCCCGCCGCGGCGGCGAGACGCAGATTGTGTCGACACCTTCCGGGACGGATCTGTTCACTGCGCCGGCCGTGTTACACGCCGGGCCAACCACCTGGCTCTTCGCGGCCGACAACGGTGGAACCGCGGCGTGGACTTTCAGCAGTGGCCGACTCCAGGCGCGATGGAAAAATCGCAATGGCGGCACGAGTCCAGTGATCGCCGGCGGGCTCCTCTACGTATACGATCCCGGTGGCGGGCTCCGAGTTTACCTACCGGAAACCGGACAACAGCTTGCAAAACTGGACTGTGGAAGCGGTCACTGGAATAGCCCGATTGTCGTGGACGGACGGATCGTGCTTCCGGAAGGAAACGCCAACCAGCACCGCGGTACTGGCGTCCTCGACATCTGGCGCGCTCAGTAATCGTCGCAGCAACCTGATCGCTCCGAGTCAGCAATCCTTTGATCGTTGTAACTACGTAAGTTGACGTATTGGATCGACTCCGCCGTTGTGGGATCCTTCGTGAGCTGAGAAATGTCTCACGATGGAGGTTTCAATTATGTATCACCACACTCCGCTCGAGTGGGCGAGGGCGATACCGGTAAAAGTTCTTGCTCTGGGTACTATGCTCATGGCTGGCTGCAACCTCGATTTCGCGGCAGCCGCCGGCGGTCCAACGGGGCTCGACAAAATTTCCCTCACAGGGCCGAGCACGGTGCAGGTCGGAGACACGATCCGACTCACCGCGTCCGGATCGGTCACCGGACTGATTGGCATTTTGGTCCTTGATCCCATCCGCGATGGAATCTTCAGCGTGTCGGACTCCACAATTGCGGCCATAGTTCCTTTCAATCCCCCTTCAGGGGATACGACCTCGTTCGCAAGCGTCAGGGTCAAGGGCCTTAAAGTGGGAGATGTCCAGGTTACCGTTAGAGCACGAGGGAAGAGCGATACGCATTCTGTCGCGGTGACGCCGACGGGCACTTAAGGTGCTTTTCCTCGATGACTCAACCAGTCTCCCTCAAAATCAAAAGTACGCCGTGAGCGCCTCTTGATACGCACCATTAGCGAGATCTCTTATCACAGGGGACGGTGCTTGCTGGTGGACAGTTGCCGTCGTAGCGTTCGGCTATGATGCCGATCACTGCAATCCTGTCAGTCCTCGCGGTTCTCGGGTGCCCAACTGCGACCTCGACGCCGATCACCGAAGTTGCCGGGACATGGGGCGGTGACAATGCCGGGTTGATTGTGTTCTGCAGG
>DASZZU010000245.1:0-3121 GCA_035544855.1 Gemmatimonadaceae bacterium
GCAACTGCAACTGAAGACTACCTGCCGGGAGTCAACTGCAACTGAAGACTACCTGCCGGGGGGTAGGTCAACTGCAACTGAAGACTACCTGCCGGGGGCTGTCGGCGGGCCGGCGAGTGGCTGCGGGCGTATGCTATTCGGATTGCGTCGCGAGCACATGAGCGATTTTGCCTCGGACGTGATCCTATGAGTGATTCCGACTGGTTGTCGCAGCTCGACCCGGCTCCCCCAGAGGAGCTAGCCACCGCCATGCGAAACGCGCTGAGTGACGCGACAAAAAACCCGACGGCCGAGGAGCTACTCGAGGCCGCCGAGCGCGCGTTGGACAAGGTGCTGCGCACCGACTGCGAAACCCGCGCGTCTGCGCTCGACCTTCTGACGGTCGATGCACTGATGACGCATGCTCTCCGGGTGGCGACCACCGATCCAAAAGCGCCGGAAGATTTCCCCGAGCAAGCCCTGAGTCGAATCACTTGCGCCTGGGAGTAACCGAATTGTCCGCACAGTCTGCCCCAGCCCGCAGCCACCAGCTTGCCCGCCGTCAGCTCCCGGCAGGTAGTCTTCAGTTGCAGTTGACCTACCCCCCGGCAGGTAGTCTTCAGTTGCAGTTCAGTCCGACAGGTAGTCTTCACTCGGCGTTCAAATGAGACTCAACCCCCCGAATAACGTCCGCAAAATCGCCGAGCGCCTCGAGTCCGCGGGATTCGAAACCTGGTGCGTCGGTGGCGCCGTGCGCGACGCCCTGCTTGGCCACCCGCATCTCGACTGGGATCTCGCTACCGCCGCCAAAACCCAGGATGTGCAAAAGCTGTTCAAGCGCACTGTCCCCGTCGGCATCGACTTCGGGACGATCGGCGTTCTCGATGCCGACAACGTGATGCACGAGGTGACCACATTCCGTCGGGACGTGCAGACGGACGGCCGTCACGCAGTCGTCGAATTCGGTGTCTCGCTCGACGAGGATCTCGCGCGCCGCGATTTTACGATCAACGCAATAGCCTACTCGCCAAAAACTGACGAGATCCGCGATCCCTACGATGGCCGCAAGGACATCGAGCGGAAAATCATCCGCGCCGTTGGCGACCCGCGCGACAGGATGCGCGAAGATCGTCTCCGCGCGCTGCGTGCGATCCGCTTCGGCGCGCGGTTCGGCTTCGAGATCGATCCCGCCACCTGGGACGCCATCGTCGAGAGCGCGCCCCAGATGACTCGACTGTCCGCCGAGCGAGTGAAGCAGGAGATCGAGAAAACGATGGAGCAGGTGCGCTTGCCGAGCCAGGCGTTCGCGAAATGGCGTGACAGCGGCGCATTCGCGACACTGATTCCCTCGCTCGCGAATATCACCGATCTTCAACTCAAGCCGCTCGACCACCTTCGTCGTCCGATTCTTTCCGGCCGTCCGGCCCGGAAGTCCACCCGCATCGCCGCGCTATTTGCCGCGGCGCCGCCGGACACAGCCCGGAAAACGCTCAAGGAGCTTCGCTTCTCCAATAGTGAAATGGAATGGATAGCTCTCCTCGTCGACCGGTGGCACCAGCTCGGGCCTTCGATGACAAGAGAGCTGCTGCGGGCGGAGGAGTCCTACGCTCGGGACCCGTTTGGCGACAGGACGCCTCCAGGCTCCGTGCTCCGGTCGTGGGCGGCCAGCGTCGGGCGCACGCGTCTTGCGCCTCTATTGCGGCTGGCGGACGCCTTTTGGTGGGCGGCGCGCGCAGCGGGGGAGCCGGCGCCTTACAAGCCGACAGTGGCGGCAGCATACAAGCGCGCGATAGGCATCGCCTACAAGGATGCGATCGAGATCGCCGATCTGGAGATTGACGGGAGCGATCTCGAGGAGCTGGGAATTCGCGGTCCCGCAGTGGGCACGACATTACGCAAGCTTCTGGAAGCCGTTATAAATGATCCATCGACGAACAATCGCAGCGAGCTGATAAAACTGGCCCGCATGAGCGCCTCCTCACCCTGACAAGCTCCACGATGCTCTTTCGCAGCCGAACACCGGATTCCACCATCTGGAAGCGTTTTAGCTCAGGTCACGACGGCTTCACCTTCACGCGCAACGGCGATGTGTACGAGGCGAAGGTGATCGCGAACGCCGAGCGTGTGGTGGACCTTTTTTATACGCTGAGCGAGCTGATGGCGCCGGCTGTGGACGTCTACATTAACGACCTGCGCTCGCAGACGGCGTGGGCAGGGCAATCGATGGCGCTGCCGGATGTGCGCGATGCGGTCGCCCGTCTCAAGGTTCCGCTTTCGACGTACGGCGGAGTGGAGATCACGCTCTACACGAGTGAGGATCAGCTCACGCTGACGCCGCAGCTCGAGCTCTTCATCTATTCGAGATCGGACCGGTGGGTCTATCTCCTTACGAGCATGAACCTGGAGGAGCGGGCTTCGCTCGAGGAGCGGCTGTGGGGAATGCAGTCCTGGGAGCGCGCGCCGGCACCGGCGCTCAGTGATGCGGTGGCGGCAGCAGCGGAGAGGCTCTCGATCAAGACTGCGTGATTCGCCGCGGCCAGGATCGGACCTGCATCAACCAATCTCTTTCCGACGACATCGATCTTCAGGTTGAGCCCGTCGAGCGACCGTGCCCCCAGAAGTGTGAGGTCATTGGTTTCGGCGAACACCACTACGTCGGCGGTCGCAACCCCGCCCGCATGTACGATCGCGTAACCGATGTCCCGTTCGATCTTTGTGCCGTCGGCCACGATGAATCCTTGCCGCCGTTTGGGCTTGATTCCGAGAGATTCCAGTACGCTGCGCGGAATCCATGTAAACTGGCTGCCCGTGTCGACGAGCGTGTCGGCAAGTTCCTCAATCTGACCACGCTGCGAGGTGCTCTCGATCCCGATAGTCGTCCGGAAAATTCCCATTTCCGCCATTTTACGCCTCCAAGGCCTGTGTCCCCAACAAACTGGAAAAGCTGACAAGCTTGATAGCGTTGTTAGCTTAAAGCTCCCTGCTTCAGTATTGAAGATGCCAGCTCGCGCGATACCCCCCGAATGAACGGCCCTGCCCTAGCCTATACTGCGGTAGCAGCCAGCGCTAACCTGATTGGCGCAGCCGCGGTCGTCTCCCATTCCCGCTGGAGCGTCCGCGCCCTCGAGAACATGGTCGCGCT
>DASZZU010000246.1:0-6828 GCA_035544855.1 Gemmatimonadaceae bacterium
AGGTACACCCGGTCCGCTTTGAGCCTCTCCTCGCCTTGTGGCGTCCGGATGACTACGTGCTCGGGCTCGATCGCTACCACACGCGCGTTCCATCGGGCACCGATAACTCCTTCCTTCACGCGATTGGTGAAATCAGGCAGCACCCACGGCTTGATCTTCTTGTCGAACGTCGGGCCGAAGTGAATGAGTGTCACGCGCGCGCCCGAGCGCCACAGGTCGAGCGCTGCTTCCGCCGCGGAATTGCCGCCGCCTACGACGACAGCGTCCTGCAAAAATGCCTCGTGGCCCTCGTGATAGGTGTGCGACACGTGCGGCAGATCCTCGCCGGGGACGCCGATGCGATTCGGCGATCCGAAGTACCCGGTGGCAACGACGACCGCCTTCGCAGCAGTTCGGCGCTCTTGGCCGGCTTGCGAGCGCGAGTGCACCACAAACCCTCCCCCTCCCGGCCGGGCTTCGATCGCAGTCACGCGTTCGCGCTGACGCAGTGGAACCGCGAAGTGGAGCACCGCCGCGCGATAATACGCGAGCGCGTCCCGCCGGCTCGGCTTTTCCGTCGCGATGACGAACGGCAGCTCGCCGATTGCCAGCTTCTCGGCGGTCGAGAAGAATCGCACGTACGCCGGATAAGCGGCAATCGTGCTCACTGCGACCTGCGACTCGATCACCAGCGGCTTGAGTCCCGCTCTCTGCGCCGAGATCGCAGCAGCGAGGCCGCACGGCCCCGCTCCCACTATGACGAGGTCCGCGTCGTCCGACATTACGCTCAACCGTTAGCTGACGGCGGCCGGAGGCGCAGGAAGTGCGCCTTCCACTCCGATTATCTGGTCTCTGCGCGTTCCGACGCTCACGTAGGTGATCTGGGTCTCGACCAGCGACTGTATTCGATCGAGATACCGGCGAGCCTGAGTCGGCAGATCCAGGAGACCGCGGGCGTTGGCGGTCGAGCTGCGCCATCCTTCGAACCATTCGTACCTCGGCACCGCGCGATCGAGCACACTCAGGTCGCCGGGAAATTCCTCGTATACCTCGCCGTCGACTTCGTATCCGGTGCAGAGCCCGATGCGGTCGAGCGTGTCCAGAACGTCGAGCTTCGTCACGGCGAGATCGGTCAGTCCATTGACGCGCGCGGCGTAGCGCACGACGATTCCGTCGAACCAGCCGCATCGCCGCGGACGTCCCGTCGTCGCGCCAAACTCGTTGCCGAGTTTACGCACTTCCGAAGCGAGCGGCTCGACGAACTCCGTTGGCAGCGGGCCGTTCCCCACGCGCGTTGTGTAGGCTTTGACGACACCGATCACCCAGTCGAGCTCCTTCGGCGCGATGCCGACGCCTGTCGCGGCCCCGCCGGACGTTGTGCTGCTCGACGTCACGTATGGATACGTGCCGTGGTCGATATCGAGCAGTGATCCCTGCGCGCCTTCCAGAAGCACAGCGGCGCCGCCGACGATCGCGCGGTGGATCCTGAGTCCGACGTCTTCAGCTAGCGGTAGAAGTCTCTTGGCGAAACGATCGAGCAGATCCAGCGTGTAATCGACGTCGGCGCGCTTGGATCCCGAGGTTGCGAGCTCGATGTTGGCGTGCGCCACTCCTCGCTCGACCAGCTTCCTCAGTCGTTCGGGATTTCTCAGATCCAGCACCCGAATGCCGCGGCGCCCATACTTGTCTTCATATGCCGGTCCGATTCCACGCCCCGTCGTGCCGATCTCTTTGCTCGCCGAGCTCTGGCTATCGATGAGCTTGTGATACGGCATCACGAGGTGCGCGCGGTCGCTTACGTAGAGCCGGCCCTCGACGTCGATTCCGTCGGAAACCAGCTCGTCGATCTCCGAGAACAAAGTCTCGACATCGAGCACCACGCCGTTCCCGATCGCGCAGCGCACTCCCGGATGCAGAATGCCGCTCGGGATCTGGTGGAGCACGAAGGATTTGTCGCCGATTTGCACCGTGTGGCCGGCGTTGGCGCCACCCTGGTAGCGAACGACCCAGTCCGCGCGCTCCGACAGAACGTCGACGAGCTTGCCCTTGCCCTCGTCGCCCCATTGCGCGCCGACAACGACTATCGTGCGTGTTTTCGAATCGAACATCGCTGGTTGAATTCGGCCGCGCTTTCGCCTGGAGTCATGTTGGTTCGAGGATCAAGAAGTTACTTCGCTGCAGCAATGAAAATCCAAATGCCGATGGTAAATCCGATTCCGATCTTGAGCATCGTCGAGACCACCCGTCCGATCAGTGCTCCCTTGGCGACCCGCGTAGCATCACCTGCTGACGTGCCACTCGTGAGCTCCGCAATGAGCGCCCCGCAAAACGACCCGACAAAAGCTCCGATGATCGGCCCGATTATAGGGACTGGAAACCCGACCATAGCCCCGATAATGCCGCCAAGAATCGCTCCCCAGCTGGCGCGGCGCGAACCCCCATACTTGCGCGCGTAGCGCCCCGTAAGCGTAAACTCGAGCAGCTCCGCCACGAGGGCGAGCACCGCCACCGCCACGAGCGTGAACCACCCGATGGGATCGCCGGGGACAATCATGTTATAGACGACGGCCGACGCCACCATTACCCAGAGTCCCGGCAGCCCCAGGACGATCAGGACAAGGGACAATATTATTACGAGCGCCAGAGCGAGTAGCGGCATCAGGCCAGTTCCTTAGTTAAAGCAGCGAGGAGCACGCTCGCTTCGGCGACGCCGCTCCCCGTAAATGCATTGGAATTATCGCGCCGTGTATGGATGCGCGCGAGTGTGGACAGGGTCCCTCGGCTCACCGTGACCGATTCAATACCCCGATCGGCGAATGCTATGCTGTCCGCGAGGATTCCCGGGATCAAACGCCCAACGGTGAGCTTCAACCCCTGCCTCCCGGCGATTGTTTCCGCTGCGCCCGCGATTCTGCCCGGCCTGGGCCCGGTGTACATGCAGCGCCAACCGCCGGCGTCGTCGACCGTGTCGCAGTTGATGACCAGCATTCCCGGCCCCGCCGCGGCAGCCCATGCCCGCGCCCCCGCCAAGCCGAGCTCTTCACCACTCGTGATAAGAACGCCTAAGTCCCGAGAGGTGGAGGTCGATTGGGACGCGATCAGCACGGCGGCTACGCCACTGGCATTGTCTAGCGCGCCGTTAGAATCGTTGCGCACAAAGCAGAAGATCGAAGGAAGCGCTCCGACGACTGCCGCGATCGCGAGCAAATGCCACACGGATAAAACCAGGCTCACCCCTACAAGAGAGAGTAAGAGGACGATAAACGCAGAGGCAGTGATGATGGCCAGCGCAACTGAACTCGCTATTCGAAACAGCATCGGCACCGTTTGCGACTTCGAGTCGATATGAGCAACGAGCCAGACCCCTGGATTGCCCCGCTTCGCTTCCAGATTTGCCGATCTCGCGCGCTGCCACGGAAACCGCGCGGTCCACCGTCGCTTCGCGTTACCGGACGCGAACATGAGCGCGGTCAGCAACGCCGCTCCGACCACCAGCGCTACAAGCGGGCCATCATGAACTGCCACATGCGCGACCACGAGAATTGTTATGGCCTGGAAGGCAGCGGCGATTGGTGGCCCCCACCTGCCCGGCCACTGCGAATACTCGAAGGGTCGCTCGACGCACTCGAAGCCAGCGCGCTCCAGCTCGCTCCTGCACAGCGCCCGTGCCTCCCCTTCCTCCGGACTCCCCGCAAACCTCGGCTTCCGGGAAAGCCGCTCCACGAGATCCTTCGCGCACTGAACGAGCTCGGGATCGGCCATCCCGTCGATCTACAGGAGACCCATTTTCTTCTTTACTTCACCCATCGTCTGGCGTGCAATCGTTCGCGCGTGGTTTGCGCCGGCGACAAGGGTATCGACAACCTTCCTGGGGTCGGCCGCGATCTCCTTCGCTCTGGCGCGGATCGGCGCCAGCTCCTTCTCCATCGACTGATGTAATACCTTCTTGCAGTCGAGGCACCCCCATCCCGCGGTTCGGCATTGCACCGCTACGTGCTCCACAGTTTCCGGTGGACTGAACGCCTTGTGGAGATGGTAGATGTTGCATACCTCTGGCGTCCCCGGATCCGAGCGACGCACCCGTTTGGGATCGGTGACAGCTGTCCGAAGCTTTTCCCAGATCGACTCCGGCGACTCGAGCAAGTCGATCGTGTTGCCGAGCGACTTGGACATTTTCGCGTGGCCATCGAGGCCCATGATGCGCCGCGTGGGTGTCAGCAACGCCTTCGGCTCCGGGAAGAATCCCGGCGGCTCACCTTCTCCCGTTCTAGGAGCTTTCTTCGCAACTGAAGGCGTGTCGAACCGCGCGTTCCACTTGCGAGCGATCTCACGCGAGAGCTCGAGGTGCTGAACCTGATCTTCACCGACCGGCACCAGATCGGCGCGGTACAACAGGATGTCCGCTGCCTGAAGTACCGGATAGATGAGTAATCCCGCGGGCACGCTCTCTTCGCGGCTCGCCTTGTCCTTGAACTGGGTCTGCCGCTCCAGCTCACCCAGCGGCGTCAGAGTGTTGAATATCCACGCCAGCTCGGTATGTTCCGGCACCATCGATTGCACGAACAGCGTGCACTTCGTCGGATCCAATCCCACGGCCAGCAGCGAGAGCGCCATGTCGGCTGTGCGGGCGCGCAGGTCCGCCGGCTCGTACGGCACCGTGATGGCATGATAGTCGACGATGCAAAAGAACGACTCGTACTTGTGCTGCAGATCAACCCAGTTCTTTACTGCTCCAAGGTAGTTTCCGATGTGCAGTGAGCCTGAGGGCTGAATGCCGCTGAAGATGCGGGACATTGCGCCAAATTAAAGAGCGTGAGAGAGGAGTTGCAAGCAATTTCCGGAACTGATCGGGACAATCGAGAGCTCCTGGACGTCGCGCTCGAAGCCGCTCGCGCCGCGGCTTCGCTAATCCGCGACGCTACCGCGCGGCGCGAGCACCTGGTATGGGAGACAAAAAGCAGATCCGATTTCGTGAGCGAGGTCGACAAGGCTTCCGAGCAACGAATCGTCGAGATCGTCAAACGCCGCTGCCCGGAAGCGATCGTGCTCGGCGAAGAGCTGAGTCCCACCGCGCTCTTATCCGAGGGGATTGTCGTCATTGCTGATCCTCTCGACGGTACCACGAATTTCCTGCACGGCTATCCCGAGTACTCGGTGTCGATCGCAATCGCGCGCGACGGAGTGCTATGCGCCGGCATCGTTCTCAACGTCCCGCGCGGAGACGAATTCACTGCCGTCAAAGGCGGTGGCGCGTTTCTGAATGGAGAGCGAATGAGAGTTTCGAGCCTTAGAGAGCCGGGTCGCGCGCTGATCGGCACGGGCTTCCCGTTCAAGACTCTCGATATGTTGCCACAGTACCTCGCACAGTTCAGTTTGGTGATGCACGGAACCGCCGGCATTCGCCGAGCGGGGTCGGCGGCGCTCGACCTCTCGAACGTTGCGTGTGGAAGATTCGACGCGTTCTGGGAGCTCAACCTCGCACCGTGGGACGTCGCCGCCGGTATGTTGATGGTGCAGGAGGCGGGCGGGATCGTCACTGATCTGGAAGGCAATCCGGCTCGGCCCGTCGCCGGAGCGTTGGTCGCCGGAAATCCGGCGATGCACGCGTGGCTGCTACAAACGGTAAGGCGCGCAAACATGAGCAAAGGACAGCCTGAATGAAGCTGGTCGAATGCGTTCCGAATTTCTCCGAGGGCCGCCGGCCTGAAGTGATTGAAGCGATTCGCGCGGCAATCGCGTCGGTGGAGGGCGTCTCCGTCCTCGACGTCTCCTCCGACGCCTCTCACAACCGCTCCGTCATTACGTTCGTTGCGCCGGCTGAGACCGCGGTGGCGGCCGCGTTCGCTGGCATTCGTGCCGCCGCTGAACGCATTGATCTGTGCAACCATACCGGTGAGCATCCGCGTATCGGCGCGACGGACGTCGTTCCCTTCATCCCGCTCGAAGGGTCGACCATGGAAGACTGTATCGCTCTCGCCCGCCAGCTCGGCGAACGCGTGGGTCGCGAGCTGAGGATTCCCGTTTATCTCTACGAGCGCGCGGCGACCACACCCGCGAGAGAGAATCTTGCCGACGTTCGTCGCGGTGAATTCGAGGGTCTGCGCGAGGAGCTGGGCAAGAACCCGGCGCGGAATCCCGATTTTGGACCTTCGCAAATTCACCCGACGTGCGGCGCGATAGCGATCGGCGCGCGCCCCTTTCTCGTCGCGTACAACATCTACCTCGGCCCAGTCTCGAATCTTCCGATCGCCAAGAACATCGCAAAGGCCGTTCGCGGCTCCTCGGGCGGCTTCCGTTACGTAAAAGGGTTGGGTCTCGAAGTGGATGGCCAGGCACAAGTCTCGATGAATCTTGTCGATACCGAGAAGACCCCCCTACACAACGCGTTCGATTTCGTGAAGCTGCGCGCCGAGGCGGAAGGCGCGCAGGTGACGTGGAGCGAGATCGTCGGACTCGTTCCGGAAAAAGTGTTGTTCGACGCCGCGGTCAGTCACCTCAAGCTTAAGCAATTCACTCCAGCACAGGTGTTGGAAAAGAAGGTGCGCGAGGTGACCGCCGGTGGCGAAAGCCTGAGCGGCTTCGTCGCGTCCGTCGCTTCTTCCGACCCGGTTCCTGGAGGTGGAAGCGTTGCCGCGCACGCGGGCGCCCTCGCTGCCGCCCTCGCCCAGATGGTCGCCCGACTCACTATTGGGAAGAAGAAATACGCGGCGGTCGATGCGGAGATGAAGGAAGCCGCGCTCAAAGCCGTCTCACTCGGTAACACCCTCGCGTCTCTCGTGAAGCGCGACGCAGACGCTTACTCGCAGGTATCAGAGGCTCACAAACTTCCCAAGGAGCCAGCCGACGCCG
>DASZZU010000247.1:0-4134 GCA_035544855.1 Gemmatimonadaceae bacterium
TAGAGTCGGGCGGTGTTGAGCGCCCATGAGAGCGCGATGCGCTCGTGAGGCTTAAATTCAACGGACTCGGACACAGTCCGCTTTGATTCAGGGGAACCAGGGATGGAGATGAGAATCTCGACTGCGAACAGCGCGCTTCAGGGGAATGCGACCAGCAATGCACCGCAGGCCAGTGAGGGTGCCACACCGACTCCTCCCACACCCCCGGCTTCATCGCGGACGATCACCATCCGTCGGCCCGATGGATCACAGACGACGGTCGTTGGCATTCCTCCCAATTTCAACGTCAACGACGTAATCCCGCCTCAGGCGGTGGACATCTCTATCGCCTTTTTTGTGACCGTTGCGGCGATCATCATCGGGCTTCCGATCGCGCGTGCTTTCGCGCGGCGCATGGACCGGCGGGCGGCTGGACCGGCGCAGATTCCCAACGAGGTCTCCGCGCAGCTCTCGCAATTGACGCAGGCGGTCGATGCGATCGCATTGGAGGTCGAGCGCATCTCAGAGGGACAGCGCTTTACGACCCGGCTGCTCTCCGAGCAGCGAGATGCCGCAAGACAAACGCTGCCTTCGCCGACGGACCACTAGGGAAATTCATCCGTCGGCATCAAACCTGTCCAACGGGGAGCGTTAGCGTGAAGGTGCTCCCCTTCCCCAATTCGCTCTCTACGCCAATATCGCCGCCGACCAGCCGAGCGAGGCTGCGGCTGACGCTCAGGCCGAGGCCTGTCCCGCCCACCTTTCGCGTCGAGCGCTGCTCCACCTGCCAGAACGGATCGAAGATCCTCTCGAGATTCTCCGCGGCGATTCCAATACCGGTGTCGATGATCGATACCGCGACTTTTTCTCCGTCGGCGCGCGACCGAACCAGGACTTCTCCGCTGTCGCTGAATTTGATCGCGTTCGAGAGCAGGTTGAGTAGGATCTGACGTACCTTGTTGCCGTCGGTGAACAATCGCGCGTCGTCCCCTTCGGCACGAAGAGTCAGTCCCTTCACGTCGGCGAGGGGTGCGATCATGGTGAGGGCTTCGTCAATGATCGATCGCAGGGATACTTCCTCCCGACGCACGATCTCCTTCCCCGCCTCCACCCGGCTGAATGTCAGGATCTCGTCAATTAGCCCGAGGAGATGATCCGCGCTGGCGCGGATTCGGGTCAGCTGAGCGAGCTGAGACTCGTTGAGCGGTCCGTCGATTCCTTCCTTGAGCAGTGACTGGTAGCCGATGATGGCGTTGAGGGGAGTTCTCAATTCGTGGCTCATCGTCGCGAGAAAAGCGGATTTCGCGTCGCTCGCGGTCAGGGCGCTTCGGTAAAGCTGGGCGTTGTCCATCGCGAGTGCCGCGCGTGTGGCCAGCTCCATGGCGAGAGCCATGTCGTCATCTCCGTAACGGCGCCCTTTTCCGGTGCTGACAAGAGTGAGCGCGCCCAGTGTGCGCCCCCGCGCGATCATGGGGACAACAAGGGCAGACTTGAACCGAAGCTCACGCATGATGCCGAGATGATCGTCGTCCTTCGCCGACGCGACCAGCATCTCGTCGGTGATGTCGGGATAGATCTCGGGTTGGCCGGACTTGATCACGTGCCCGACGCCCGTGGGTCCGCTGTAGTCGGGTGGATAGCGCTTGTTCAGCTCCTTTGCCCACTTGATCCTGGCTTCGTCGATGTGCGCGACGACCACTTGTCTTATTGCTCCGTCGGAATCGACGAGATCTACCGCGCACCAATCGGATATGTCACCAACCGCCAGACGGGCGACGGCTTCGAGAGTTTTTTCGTAATCGAGCGTCGACGCGAGGACACGGCTCGCATCGCTGAGGAGCTTCGCTCCCTGTTCCTCCCGCTTTCTGCGAGTGATGTCGCGCGTGAAGGTCATCACCGACCCGCTCACCGGAACGATCGCGTTCTCCATCCAGGCGTCGAGCTCGGGTAGATATTCCTCGTACTCCACCACGTTGCCTTCGCGCTGGGCGCGCCGGGTTTCCGACTCGAATCTCGTGCCCTTGATTTGCGGAATTGTCTCCCATAACACCTTACCGCTCACGTTCTCCACATCGATTCCAAGATTCGTCAGAATTCTCTTGGCGGCCGGATTCACATAAGTCCATCGCCATTGCGAATCGAATACGCTCGCCGCGTCGGGGAGATTCTCGAGCACCTGCTGGAGTTGGACACGGGCGTGTTCGGCCGCGTCGCGGGATTGCTCCGCTGCCTGAGTGGTTCGGTTGAGAGCGTCGTTCGTCGAGCGGAGGTCTTCGCTAGTGGCTTCGAGCTCCGCGGCCTGTGATTCCATCTCCACCGCTTGCATCTCGAGCTGCTCGGATTGGCCCTCGAGATCCTCGTTCACGCTTCGAAGCTCCTTGTTTGCGTTGTCCTGTTCATCAAGGGCGTGTGAGATCGCCACGTTGATGAGCGCGCTGAGCAGCAACGCGATGAGCGCGGCAGAAACTATTATCAGCGTGGCGGTGGTGACCCCGCGCTGCTCCGCATCACGGCGGTCCGACAGAGTCGATCTTTCCTGTGATTGGAGTGCGGCCACAGCTCCGCGCAGCTGATCCATTTTTTGCTTGCCGCCCAGCAGCGAAACCGGACTCACCGCTGGATTGAATCGTCCGGCCCGTCTTTGCACGATGAAAAAATCCAGCAGGGCGAACCGCTCGTTGACGAGCTGTTCTATCGTCTTGAGCCTGCTCATCTGCGCGGGGTTGTCGCGCACGAGGCCTCTCAGCGCGACGAGAGACCGCTCAATGTCCGCTCGTGCACCGGTGTATGGCTCGAGGAATGTCTCGTCGCCGGTGAGTAGATAGGCGCGCTGCCCGGTCTCGGCGTCGATGGCGCGTGTAAGCAGGGATCCTGACGCCTCGAGGGTTTCGTGGCTTCGCTCTACCTCACGCACATCGGCGACGACGATGCGCGAGCGCTCGTAGGTGAGAGGGCCGATGAGAACTACCAGAATTACCGGAACGAGCGCGAGAAGGCGACGCTGCGCTGCACCGGGAAGACTAAGACGCAAGCAGAGCTCTCCCTGAGTGTGGTGAAGCCGCAATGTCGGATCGAGCGATCCGATGCCCGTCATTGGCGACTTTCGGGCCACCGCGCCAGGCTGGATGCTCGAGGGCCTTTTTTTGCCTTACCGTGTGCATGCTTTTGTCAATGATTCCCAGCGCGCCGCGCTGCTGGCCGCTGGTGCCCTTTCCCTCTCCCGATCCTGCACGGACAATGCGCCCGCTGACAGGCAGCCGGCCGATGCCATTGATCTTTGCGCGAGGCCTCGCGCTTGCACTGTCCTCATCGCATAGGCATTTCTTGCTCGGTCCAATGTTGAAACGAGGCAAACGGAAATGAGGGCTGGACGGCTCGCGCGGATCGTCTCGTGCTTCGCGCTTCTCGCTCCGCTCACGGCGTGTGGCGCACACAGCCGCATCGTGGAGACGAATCCGGCGCTGTCACTTTCACCGACATGCGCCGACGTGGTGCCTGTTTATCCGGACCGGGAGCACGTCCCTTACGATTACTATGAGGTCGCGCTGATCACCGCTCGGGGAAACTCGGTGTACAACGGCAATGGGGACCTGCTGAAGGCCATACGAAGCAAGGCCGCGGGGGTAGGCGCGAACGGCGTGGTCATCAATTCTCTCGGAGCAACGCACGCGACAGTCAAAGTCATCGGGGCCGCTGTCGGCAGCAACGACGCCGACAGAAAAGGCCGCGCGATCGCCATCTGGATGCCCAGTGATACTGCGCGCGTTCGGGAAGCGTGCAGCAAGTCATGAACCCGGTGGCGGCTGCATAGAGAAGCTGCGCCCGGTTCTTAGCGTCGCGGTTGTCATGACGTTGTTCTCCGCGGCGTGCAAGGAGAGCGCGTGGGCTCCGATGGGAAGTGCGGAGCTGGTTCTCTCCCAGATCAAGCTGGGTGGCGTCGCCAGCGTCGCGAGGAGAGTCGATTCCGACGAATCGTTCGGCCGCTCCGTAATGAGCGGCATTGCGACCGGGGATAGCCTCTGGCTTGAAGTGGCTTCCAAATTCACGCCCGGCTCCGCAACGGCGGAGGCGAGCCTTTCCATAGCTCTGGCATCCGCGCTTCCACATTCACCTGCCAAAGTCCTCGCTCTTCTGGGCGAGAAGTATCCTCTCGAA
>DASZZU010000248.1:0-3084 GCA_035544855.1 Gemmatimonadaceae bacterium
CAACGAGTGCGCTCACGGTCAGCGCTAATTGGTGCAACACACGATGAGACGACATCGTGACAGCCCCCGAAAGAGGATGGTGGTTCTGTCATTCGGAAGGTGGCATAGGCCGTGCCCCGAGCTAAGTCTAATGAATACAATGGGTTACCAAAAAGAGGCGGCCTTGGTCGGTCCATTTTGGTGTAACGTTCCGTTACCACTGGAAACGTTCGTTCTAGTCTCTGATTGAATTCAGGCGGAAGAGCTCGAAGCGAAGATCGCCTGCCTCTGCGGTGTCGGCCGGCCAGGAATGTCGGCAGTCCCAGCCCAGTCTATGAACATTTCCAGGAGCTCCGGGTCGAACTGCCCTTCAGAGGACAGCATGACCTCCGCGGCACGCGAATGTGTAAGTCCGGGACGGTAAGAGCGCGTCGTAGTGAGAGCGTCATATACATCCGCGATACAAAGGATGCGCGCAGCGAGCGGGATGTCTTCACCCGCGAGCCCGTCCGGATACCCCTTTCCATCCCAGCGTTCGTGGTGGTTACGAATGATTGCCCTGATGTCTCCGGGGAAATCGATGTCGGCGACAAGCTCGAGCCCGGCCTCCGGATGTCTCTTCATTATCGCCCACTCTTCCTCGGTGAGCTTGCCCGGCTTGTTCAGCACCTCGGTCGGTACGATGATCTTTCCGATGTCGTGGAGAAGTGCTCCAATCCTGAACCAGAAGAGCGAGCGCGCGTTGAACCCCGCGCTGTCGGCGAGGACGCAGGCGAAGAACGCGACTCTCTGGCAATGTCCCCGGGTATAGCGATCTTTGCTTTCGATCGAGTCGCCCCATTGACTTGCCATCTCCAGAAACCGCGACTCGAGAGCGCCGTTCCTCTTCTCGACCTGGGCGAGGCGATGCTGCGCCTTCATTTGCGAATAGAGCGCGTGCGCCTCGTTCAGGCTCTGAAGCATTTCGCGGTGGCGCTTCTGGGTCCAGAAAAGCTCGGCGAGCTGCTCGGCGACATCCGCTTTAAGAAGTAGGTCCCCGGTTTCCGCAGCGTGGCGATCGGCTTTGTCCAGATATTCCCACGCCTCCGCGAACTGCGCCCGTTCGCGCGCAATGACGCCGACGTGTCGGAAAACTTCGCCCCGCCACGCGGGCATTTCCTCGCTCCTCACCGCGAGAAGTTCCTGACACTGCGACAACGCTTCATCGTAGCGCCGGTCGGCGATATAGAGCTGAACCTTGTTCACCGCGAGGTCGAGCTGCCGAGCGTGGTCTCCATCTTCTTCGAATCCACGAGTCGCGTCCGCATAGGCCGTTTCGGCAGCGGCAAGCTCGCCCAGTTCCATGTATGCCAGGCCGATGTTGTTGAGAACCTGCGCCTCATGATTCCGCATTCCCAACGCCTGGTACTCCAGGTGGCTTAGCCTGAAGGCTTCGAGCGCTCCGCGTAGATCACCGCGTATCATCGCGACAGTTCCGAGGTTCTGATCGAGCATTGCGATCAGAGCGCCATCGCCGGCGCTCTCCGCCTTGTCGCGGGCAGCCTCGTAAATCCGCGCAGCCTGATCGAAGTCGCCGCTGGTCTGGTAAACGATTCCCACTACGTTAAGCGCCTGGGCGACAGCAGGGGGAGAGCCGAGGATGTCTGCCGAGGCGACCGCTGCCTCGAGAACATCGAGGGCCGCGCCACGATTGCCCTGTTCCATGTATGCGCGTCCGAGCCACCGCAGCACCGCGAGCCGCGTGCTCGCGTGCACGTCAGGATTTCGCACCAACTGTTCGTACAGCGCGCACGCGTCGGCCCAGCGCCCCTCGCGCTCGGCAAGCTTGGCGCGATCGACGCTTTCGTTGACGGCGGTGGATTCCACCGACCTTGATTCTGTTGCGGGCCTGCGTAGGGTCATGGGACGCGACAAAGAACCTCAGCCAGCGTCGGACGACTATCTGGTGAGGACTTCCAGCTACGCTAGCCAGACGAGGCAGCGCGTTATGGAGTCACCCGCTCAAGGTCTCACGGAGATGTGCGCCCAGGTGGCTATGTCGGCAGTGAGCCCAATTGCGCCTCGATCTCCTGGAGGTCGTGGGTAGCGCCGGTCAGCCGGAATGCGTCGGCGGCTTCGCGCCACGCCGAGCGCGCAGCCCCGGAATTTCCGACCGCGCGCGAGATCTCGCCGAGCTCCCGCAGCATCTCGGCGTGAAGGAGTCGATCCTCCGCTCCTTCTGCCTCATAGATCGCTATCCGCAACGTCGCGATGCTTTTGTCGAGCGCTCCGCGACGCCGCTCGATGCTCGCCCGGACTTTCAGCGCGCCCGCAGCGGTGAGATGGTCCCCGCGACGCTGCGCTTCTTCAAGCGCCTGCGAGCAAAGATCGTCGGCCAGGTCCAGGCGGTCTGCTCCGACCCACGCCTCCGCCAAATTCAGCGTAACCACGCTTTGCACTATGGTGTCGCCACGTTGGACGGCGATGTCGAGCGCTCTCTCGAAGTATTCCCGTGCCTCACCAAACTTGCCGGTTTTCGTATGAAGCATTCCCATGTTGTTGAGGACCCACGACAAGGGCTCGGCATCACCAGCCATTTCGAAAGCACCGAGGCTTTTCAAATAAAGGTCGGTGGCCGCCGCGAAATCGCCGTGCATGTTCGCGAGCACACCGCGATTCTGCTGGATCATTCCCAGAAGTCGAGCGTCGCCTACCGTTTCGGCCAGCGCGGCAGCCTGGGCGTAGAGTCGTTCGGCTTCCTTGTTCTCGCCGCGGCGTTGGGAGATTATCGCTTGGCAGTTGAGCGCGTGCGCTTCAGCGCCGGCCGAACCCGAGAGACGAGCCTGCTCTAGGCTCCGGGTGTAACAACGAAAAGCTCCCTCAGTCTCGCCGCGTTCGCGCAGCAGCGTCCCCTTCCAGCGCAGGACATCGGCGACATACGGATCCGCGCTGCCTTCATCAAAAGCGCTCAGCGCGTCGTCGTACAATCCGAGCGCCTTGGCGCTTTGTCCCGCTTTCTCCGCCGAGCGCGCCCGCTCGACCAGCTCACGCGGGCGGCGTTTTTCACTCGTCATGATGCGCCCGATGGCGTGGTGAGCCCGACCGGGTTCAGCCCGAAGCCAGCAT
>DASZZU010000249.1:0-7246 GCA_035544855.1 Gemmatimonadaceae bacterium
TCAGATAGACATCCGCCGAGCTGCCCGAGGGGTGCGACAGCAGTACGGTGGCCATTCCGTTTTTTCCTGGAACGATGGGAGGAGTCATGGGATCAGATATTGAGGTACGAGCAGCGGATTCCGCCAGTCGCTCGCGCTGGACTGGCTACCGGTTGGGCCGTCCGGGAGGGTTCTCGCCCTTGAACACTTCGCGATTGATCTGAACGTATTCCTTCAGGTTCGCCGGCACGTCCTCTTCGGGGAAGATCGCCGTCACCGGGCACTCGGGCTCGCACGCGCCGCAGTCGATGCATTCGTCAGGATGGATGTAGAGCTGGTCCGGTCCCTCGTAAATGCAGTCCACCGGACACACGTCTACGCAGGCGCGGTCCTTCGTATTCTTGCAGGCTTCAGTTATGACGTAAGGCATTTCTTTCCCGATAGTGCGGCGCCGATCGCTGCGGCGCCAGAGCCGTTTCCTTTGCGAAAAATAGACTCGCGGAGGTGAATATCAACCGCGATTCCTACCACTTGATTATTCCCAGCAGAACGCCGAGCAACATGAAACCAAGAATCGACAAGATTACAGTGGCGAGCCGCCTGCGGGTCCGCCGCACCGCTGCCCACAACTCTTCGTCCAGATAGTACGTGCCGGGCGCGGCCTCTCGTATGACAGCGCGATTACGGAGGCGCTTGAGCGCGATCGATTCGCCGAGACCGATCGCGGTATAGGACTGCGCGGTGGCCAGCGAGGTCGCCCCCGCTGTGCGGAAGTCATCGACCACTTCACGCTCACGTCTCCGCAGTATCGCGGCAACCGCTGGTGCACCCATGTCTGGCTCCTTGGAGTGATTACACCCGATCCAGCTACTTCCGCCACGGCGGAAGATCGCCGCGCTTCTTCTCCATCTCCGGATTGTCGCGAAAAAGCGTGGCCGTACGCCCAATTACCTGCACTACGGCCGAGTTTGTCGCGAGCGCCATGGAGTTCGCCACGTCCTTGGGCTTTACATCATCCTTGTTACCCAGCTTGATCTTAACCAGCTCACGCGTGCGCAGCGCATCGTCGAGCGAGCTTATCACCGACGACGTGAGACCGTGCTGCCCGACATGAACAGTCGGACTAAGATGATGCGCTTCCGCTCGCAGCTCTGCACGCTCTCGGCCTTTCAATTTCTCATCCGTCCGGGCTTCGTCATGAAGCCTCGTACATCAATGGGCGTACTGTTCCAGTAATTCGCGTCGCTCCGCATCACCTGAAAGTGAAGATGCGGCGCATTCGGGGGCGCATTACCGGTCGTGCCGACAAATCCGATCACATCACCTTCCCGAACGCCCAGGCCTTCTTTCACGTTCGGTGCGTAGCCCATCAGGTGCGCGTAGTAATGAACATAGCGTCCGCTGGCGTCCGCGACGTAGATGGTTATTCCTCCGGCTCCTCCGTTCGCCAGCTTGATGATGCGCCCATTCGCAGCCGCGAGGACGGGTGTCCCTCGCATCGCCATGATGTCCGTCGCCATGTGGATCCTACCGCCGCTCCGTGCCTCGTGAAACGTATCGGTGAGCACTGAAGGCTCCATCCCCTCCACGGGCACCATCAGCGGATGCGCGCGGAAATACGCCGAGTCCGACGGAAGCATCGGCCTCATGTCGGCTCGCACCGGCGCGTCGGCCCCCGGTCCCGACACTACCACCGCAGGCATTTTCCGCGGACTTGCGTCGCTTGGCGCGCGCATGTTTACGCACGTCGCGCCGCCGACAACGGCGCAGAAGAGTGTGGCACAGATGCGCGAGATGCGAGCGACACTATTGCATCGCGCGCAAAAGCGCTCGAGCTCAGCTCGCTGAAACACCGACTAGCTGTTGTTCCTGCTTCGCTGCGATGGTGCCGGTCGCCTCGAGTTCTGCTGCCATCTTCGCGATTCCCTCCTCGATCGTTTTCGAATGGTGCATCGAGCAGAACTTGGGACCGCACATCCCGCAGAACTCCGCGCTCTTGAAGTACTCGGCCGGAAGCGTCTCGTCGTGATACTCCTGCGCCCGCTCGGGATCGAGGCTCAGGCGGAACTGCTCCTTCCAGTCGAAGGCGTATCGCGCTCGCGATAGCGCATCGTCGCGATCGCGCGCGCCCTTTCTGCCGCGCGCGACATCAGCTGAATGCGCGGCGATCTTGTAGGCGATCACTCCCTGTCGAACGTCTTCCGCATTGGGAAGTCCGAGGTGCTCCTTCGGCGTGACGTAGCACAGCATATCCGAGCCGAACCAGCCGATCATCGCCGCGCCGATCGCGCTCGAGATGTGGTCGTACCCCGGGGAGATATCCGTGACGAGCGGGCCGAGCGTGTAGAACGGCGCTTCGCTGCAGACCTCCTTCATGCGCCGGACGTTCATCTCGATCTGATCCATGGGGATGTGTCCAGGGCCTTCGACCATTACTTGTACATCCCGCTTCCAGGCTCTCTTCGTGAGCTCGCCGAGAGTGTCGAGCTCGGCGAATTGCGCGCGGTCGCTGGCGTCGGCGATGCACCCAGGTCGGAGGCTGTCGCCAAGTGAGATGGTGACGTCGTACTGGCGCAGGATGTCGAGGACGTCTTCGAATCTTTCATAGAGGGGGTTCTGCTTGCGGTGAGCCATCATCCACACCGCGTGCAGGGATCCGCCCCGGCTCACGATACCAGTGATGCGTCCGTGCACCAGCGGGAGGTGCTCGATCAGGATTCCCGCGTGCAGCGTCATGTAATCGACGCCCTGTTTCGCCTGGTGCTCGATCATATCGAGCAGATCGTTGGCGGTGAGCTCCTCGAGCTCTTTGTCCCACTTGCCGTCGGGTCCGCCCTGCACGGCCTGGTAAATCGGCACCGTGCCGATTGGAACCGGCGAAGCGGCGATGATTGCGCGGCGGATTCCATCGATGTTCCCGCCGGTCGAGAGATCCATTACCGTGTCGGCGCCGTATTTCACGGCGATCTGAAGCTTCTCGATCTCGCCATTCACATCAGAAGAGACCTGTGAGTTACCGATGTTGGCGTTGATCTTCACTCGCGCGACCTTGCCGATCGCCATCGGCTCCAGCGCGCCGGCGAGGTGAAGAATGTTCGCCGGAATGATGAGCCTCCCTATCGCAATCTCATCGCGCACCAGCTCGGGAGAGAGCTCTTCGCGCTCGGCGACGAAGCGCATCGCGTCGGTAATCTCGCCGCGACGTGCGTATTCCATTTGCGTTGGCATGTTCGACTCCCTACGCCGGTACTAACCGGATCAGGTTCTGAGGGACTTTCTCAGCCGCGCGTCGCAACCTCTAAGTGGTGGCTATGATTCCGCGTGGCACCCCTGTCTAAGTCACAATCTAATGCTTGTAGAGTCTATGAACTGCAACTGTGCCGAACACCGGCAGAAACTCGTCTTTCAGATATGGGAAAGCTCTTCTCCTTCATCGGTGCCACCATTGGCAGCTACGCGGGTTGGGCCATCGGCGCGCCCGTGGGCTTTACGACAGCCTTCATAGTCAGCATGGTCGGCACGGGAGTCGGCATTTACTTCGGTCGCCGTCTCGCCAAGAATTACATCGACTAGCGAAAAAAAAGGCGCGCTCAGATGAGCGTGCCTTTTTCAGCAATGTCGTTTTCAAATCAGACCGACTGCTGTACCACCATCGGCTGAGTGAGCCTGAGCGATATACGCCCGCCGTTCGGAACGCACCCATCGTACTTGCCGGTTGCGCCCGCGACCACTGCACCTGCAGCAGCGCCAGTGGCAGCTCCGATAACAGTGGACTTGGTGCGGTGTCCGAAGATCTGGCCGGCGATAGCACCTATAATGGCCCCTGTTGCTACCTTCTTCGCGTCGTTGCTCGCATCGCCGTTGCGCACCTTCTCGACCTGCGCCGCGGTCACCGTGGAGTTCACCGGATAGGTTGTGCCGTTGAACGCGATCGAGCGCACCACGAATTCCATTGTGATGTTGTCATTCGCGTTTTCGCTGCGCTTGAGCGAGGTCAGCTCTATCACCGCCGTGGCACCGGCTGGAATGGCGACACCGTTCGAGCCCTGTACTGATTCAGCTACGTTCGCGGTGAAACGATCTCCCACCGCGTAGGTGTTCGTGCAAACACGCTGGCCTGAGTAGAGAGAAATCTCCGACCCGCTTGCGATCGTGCCCATAGCGCGGGTCGAGACAGCGCTCGGGGCCTCGGTTACGGTGTTTCCGTTCTCCGTGGTGACCGGCGCCTTCTCCACCGGCTGTGGCGTCGTATGAGTCGTCGTCGCTACGCGACGCGGATTTCTGCTCGGGGTGAGAATCTGTGACGGCCTTTGACGCTGCGTGACCCTTGGAGCGGGCGCGGCAGGATTGACGATCGGAGCCGTAGTCACCGGGACGTCCTTGAGCTCAGGCTGCGCCATGGTGTCGGCGTTCGCGAGGCTCAGGTCGTGAGCCAGCGAGGTATCCTGCGCCAGCGCGTCCTCGGGCTTGTCACCCTGCTTGCAGGCGCCGAGTGCGATCGTAACGGCAAAGAGGACCGGTGCAGCGATCCTCGAGAAAGTGGTCTTCATCATGGTCATCTCAAAGCAAAAAGGGGTGCGGTCCGATTGGGCCGCACCCCAGTTGCCTAGTGTGCGCCTCGCCGGGGAAAACCTCCACCGCTATTGACTCGGCCTGTGACTCGGCCAGTTCCGATACCGGTCGGCGGCCACGGGATCTGGCGATTGATCGAAATCCCGCCACGTCCACGACCGTCAGTGCGCGGATCGCAGCTGTCTCCATCACCGACTACTCCACCGCGAATCACGGCGCCCAGAATCGTTCCTATAATCGCGCCCGCGCTCGGCCCGCGGCTCACTCTGCCATCGTCACCACCAGACGACGGACCGCTCGGATAGGATACCGCGACCGGCTGAGGACGCGGCGACACAGGAGTCGGGTCGTTGGCGACGGGCGCCGGCGCTACAGACTGAGGCTCGGTTTCCGCGACAGTGGCCGGTGCTTTGGTCCTCACAACCTGCGGCGGGGCTTTCGGAGCCGCCTTGTGGCGCCTGACGCGAGTAGACGGAGCTGGCTGACGCGTCGGGGGAGCGGTCCGCTCAATGGCCGAGATCACCTGCTGACCCGCATCGGGGGAGCTGTTGGCGAGCGTGATCCCATCGGACGACGAGGCAAGCGCCAGATCGTTCTTGAGATCGTCGTTCATCGCCACTTTCTTGTCGCCGCTGCAAGCGGCCAGAAGCACAGCGCCCGCTCCTGCAAGCAACAGATAACTCTTCCGCATAAGAACTCCTTCCCAATGACAGGGAAATGACTGCTGTATGACGCTGATATACCGGGAGAGAACAGATGATCCCGCCGGCGGCATCTATAGAGGCAACCGCTAAGCCGTTCGTTTCCCCTATGAAAACGCGGGTTAACTCGATTTTTTCGGAGGGGATGTCCCCAGAGAGGGACAGGAACTGTCTCTCTTACGAGACTGATCTTGAGAGCGGCGCGGTCTTTTCCCGCACGCTATACTTCGCGCTCATGAAAGGCTTTGCCTCACCTCGGTCACGTAGCCGGCCACTATTTTTCCGGCAGTTCGCCTGGTCCGGGATTATCGGCGCGATCGTCATCTCGTTCGCCTGCGGACCCCGGTCCGCTTCGGACATGTCCGCCCCCGAGAAGAAGGCGATCGCAGACAGTCTCAAGCGCCTTGTCGTCTCCGCCTACGATCTCTCCAAGCCGGATCCGGTGAAGCGGCTCATGAGTCTCTACCCGACTGACGGTCGGGTGATTTCAGCGAGTGGGGGAGTGACTACGACGACGCGCCCGCAGCTTCAGGAGGCCATCCAGGCGTTCTGGACCTACGTCGGCCAGAACATGAGGCAGCCGCGGTGGGAGTGGACCTCCATGACGGTCGATGTGCTCGCACCCGACGCGGCAGTGATGACGAGCACCTATCGAATCCCGCACCTTACGCCGATGGGGATGAATCACGTCATCGGCGGGGCGTGGACGGCGGTGTTCCAGAAACGTGGCGGCAAATGGGTGATCATCCAGGAACACCTGTCAGACGCTCAGAGCAATCCGAACATCCAGACCAACCCGTAAAGACTCTACTCCCCCGAATCTCCGCTCGTTGCGCTGACCGACGATTTGAGCTGCTGACCCATCTCGGCCTCGCCGCTGATGATCGCGCGCCAGGTCAGCTCGGGACCTCTCCGAAAGCCCTTCTGCGTGACCTTAACGCCCTCGGGTGAGATTGCCACCATGTAGGCCTTTCCGTCGATCTCGATCTCTCGCTTCAGGGTTTTCTCGAGTTTTGTCGCCATGCCCCCTCCGGGGAGTTGAATTGTAGGTTCGCGATAAAATACCCCGAGACGGCTCGACGTTCGAGTCCCTCCGTCCCAAGGCGCTTAATGTAGCCTGCCCAAGCCCTCGCTCGTCTATACCACACGGAGATTCTATGGCTTTTATGGCTTTACAAGCCCCGGGCGACGACAGCGCCCATCTCATATACGAGTTCGAGCGACGCGCCTACCCGGTCAGAAATTCTCTTCTGACGATCGGGCGCGACGCGGCAAGCCATATCCTGATTCGCGAGCCAGCCGTGTCACGGAACCACGCCGAGCTGAGATCGGAGGATGGCAAATTCGTTTTGCATCCGTGTGGCGTTAATCCAACCATCGTGAACGGAATGACGCTCACGGAGCCCCGACCCCTCGCCGAAGGCGACAAGGTCGAAGTCGGCTCGGCAATCCTCACCTTCACGACCAAGCGCCTTCCGCTAGGCGTAGCGGTGATAGAGCCGGCCGGCGCGAGCAAGCGCGAAAAGGACATCAACACCCGCCGCAACACCATCAAACATCCAATTCTCGCTGGTGATCTCGATCCCGATTCGCCGAGGAGGGTCCCGACGAACGTGATCGTCATGGCGGTTATGGTGATCGTCGTCATTCTGTACCTGCTCGGCAGGTAGTTCGCGGCGTCGGGACTCGGCGGAGTCCTAAGCCCCAGAATCCGCAAACCGAACGAGGACCATCCTCTCCAGCTCTTCCTTCATCGGCTGGAGCTCGATCGTCTCGAGAACGTCGGCCGCGAAAGCGTAGGTCAACAGCATGCGCGCCGTTTCGGGACCGATTCCGCGGCTGTTCAGATAGAACATCGCGACTTCATCGAGACGTCCCACCGTCGCTCCGTGAGTGCACTTCACGTCGTCCGCGAAGATCTCGAGCTGCGGCTTGGTGTCCACCCGTGCGTTCGGTGACAGCAGAAGGTTGTTGTTGCTTTGCTTGCCGTCGGT
>DASZZU010000250.1:0-2335 GCA_035544855.1 Gemmatimonadaceae bacterium
CTCGACGACGTCCGGGTCTGCTTCCTTGATGAGCTTGCGCATTCTGCTGAGGGTTTCCCCGCGCCAGTCCCCGAGTTCGGCGATTCTTTTCGAGATGAGCTCCGATGCCGACTGGCCTTGGCTCGCGCCCGACTTTTTCATATTCTCATCCTAGAAGTTCCAGATATATTCATTTGCAAGTCAGTAGAGGATAGTCATGTAAGACTTCAGAGCAATGTTACGGCGGAGGTCAGCATACGCACTCGCATATCGCTCAATTGCGGTTTGGACTGAACGAACAGTGGAGGTAGTCATTTCGTAATTGTCGTAGGCCTAACGCCTTAGTTCAGCTGCAAGCACAGTATCACCATTGCGGCAAAGCCGCATCCGAAAAGCGCTTGTCAGCTGCAACGTTCGTTAGGCAGCGGGCTCGACGGAAGCTCTAATCAGCGTCCCACCGATACACGACAAACTTGACGCGATCACCCTCAAAATGAAAATAGACCGTCGATCCTGACATTACGTGCAGCGCGCAAGAGTAGCTGTAGGTGTCATTCGTACGTTCCTCAGGCTGGCCCAAGGCACGCACGATTGCTCCGACAATCGCTCCAACTCCGAGCGCCGGATACTTGAGATACCGGTTGTCCGAGACCTCGGCCTCCAGGAGGATGTCGGTTTCTCCTTCGGTTACTCCGAGCACGGCGTAGTGAAGGCGAAGGCCCGGGTAGAACACATCGACTACCGTGTCCATCTGGGCCGGGTTGTGGGTGTTTGGCGCCGGCTGCGAGTGCACGCTGTCTGGTACCCCGAGTTGAGCCGCCACTGCCTTGCGTCGAGTGTTGAGAATGCGAAATCCATTCTCTGCGAGGTCGCCGCAAAGCGAATCTCTTCTGGAAGAAAGCTGGACGCTGGGCGCGGTATCTGCGCCCCCCTTGGATACAGCGCCGAGAGAGGGGCTTGAAGCTGAGGCGATAATAGACGTTTGCGAGTCGGGACTCGAAGTTGTCGTAACAATGGACTTTTGGGAGTCGGTCGCGGAACGCGCCGGTGGAAGCTCACGGCGACAGCCCGCCATCATTGTGAGAACCAGTAGCGTTGGGATTCTTATTGAGCTTCCCTCGATGATTTGCGTCTGCCTAACTGGTAATTATACTGCCGGCTTATACTGCGGAGAAACGACAAACCCTGCGAGCACCGCGCGAGATAACAAAGCCGCCTTCCTGACTCTAACGCTGTAACCCTTTGGCAAATCTAGGCAAACGCTGATTCCAGCGATCTGCAATTGGGAGTTATCTCGCGAAGCGCTCGCGGTATAGCAATCTCTAAAGTGAGGGAAGAACGAGAGGCTGCAAAACTCACGTCAGCCTCAGGCAGCCAAAGCGTTCATCTCTACTCTAATAGCTCTGCATGGAGGTCCTCCACGCGCCAAGCGAGGAGCGATTTGTCCGCGTACGATCCGTCCTCCTCCTCGCAGTTCTCGACGAATCACCAGGCGCGGCTCGGGAAAGGAAAACGGCGGCGCCTGGAAATCCAGCGGACGCCAGTCTCCATCCCGGCAGAGGAGTACGTCGGCGTCGGGAAGGATGTCTCGAGTGAGGTCTAGCCGCGCGAAGCGCCGCGACTCGCCTGCGTGCAGCCGCTGGTTCTCTTCAATGATCGACGGAACTATGTCGCCGCCAATGTACTCGATGCCGCTCAGGTCAACGTGCTCCATCCATGCAAAGTCGCCGCACGGGACGTCGAGCAGCACGCGCGCTTCGAGCTGGCGAAGCGCCATCGGCAGCTCAGCTCGCAGTACTCGTGTGGAGTCGAGCCCGGATCCGACTCCGGAGCGTGACTCAGGATCCGACCAGAGATTCGTCGAGTAACTACGCTCGAAGCGCTCCTGAAGCCCGAGCTCGGCCAGCTCGCCGGCTCGCTCGGCGAATCGACGCTCCGCGATCGTGCGCTTTCTCTGTCGCGCGTCTCCGGCTGACCGCGGGATATGCTTCACGACGTTGCCTCCTCGAGGCTGAACGGCCAACCGTTGCTCCTCCAGGACCAGACCAGGAACGCCAGGCATCCCAGGCCCAGCACGCCCACTCCGAAAAGGATCACCGGTAACTGCGTTGTGGCGAAGACGAAGATCCATCCGAGCACTGCCACCAGCGCGGGGAACGGATAGAGCCACATGCGATAGGGGCGCGGCATGTTCGGTGCCTGCCGGCGCAACAGCATCAGTCCGAAGACCTGTCCCATGAACTGCACGAGGATGCGGGTGACGATTAGCGCGTCGATCACCGTGCCCAGCGAGAAGAAGCCCGCCACGATCGAGATCGCCCCAAGTACGAGCAGCGAGACGTAGGGAAAGTCCTTC
>DASZZU010000251.1:0-12047 GCA_035544855.1 Gemmatimonadaceae bacterium
CGCCGTTCCCGACGTCGCGATTCGCACCACCTGCATTGTGGGATTCCCGGGCGAGACCGAGGAGCAGTTCGAGGAGCTGCTGGAGTTTCTCGAGGAGATTCAGTTCGAGCGCGTTGGCGCATTCACCTATTCTCCGCAGGAAGGAACGCGCGCGGCGCAGTACGTCGACGACGTTCACGAGACCACCAAGCGCGAACGACTCGAAAGACTGACAGAGCTTCAGCGATCGATCACCGCGGAGCGATACGAGTCGCGCCTTGGACGCACCGCTCTCGCATTGGTCGACCGTGTCGACGTGGAAAGCGGAACATCGCAAGTACGGCTCCCCTGGCAGGCCGACGATATCGATGGCGTAACCCAGATCGATGAAGCCCTCCCTCCGGGTACATTCGCCGAAGTAGCCGTCGAGGAAGTGGTCGACGACTACGATTTCCAGGCGTCGGTCATCCGTGTGGCGCTGCCGGCGATTGTCCCCGAGCGGCGCCGTATGACGCGCGAGCTTCCGGTAACGCAGACGATCGGAAGCTACGGACGCTAGATGCGTCCCCTCGGGTCGGTACAAAATCCGGAGACCGGAACGCGCTCGGCCGAAGTGATGGCCCGCGCGCGTGAGCTGTTTCCGGGCGGCGTGAATTCTCCGGTTCGCGCATTTCGCGGAGTCGGCGGCGAGCCAATCGTAGCGGCCCGCGGGGAGGGAGCGCGGATCTGGGATGCGGACGGCAAGGAATACATCGATTTCGTACTCTCATGGGGCCCGCTGGTCCTCGGCCACGCTTCGCCGATCGTGCTCGACGCGCTGGAACGGACAATGACAAACGGCACGAGCTTCGGGATGCCAACGGAGCTCGAAGTGCAGCTGGGCGAGCTCATTCGCGCGCGGATGCCGCATGTCGAGATGATGCGTTTCGTGTCGAGCGGAACGGAAGCCACGATGAGCGCTGTTCGGCTCGCGCGCGCATTCACCGGGCGCGACACGATCCTGAAGTTCGAAGGATGCTACCACGGTCACGCAGATTCCTTTCTGGTGCGCGCGGGATCCGGTGTGGCCACGCTCGGCTTGCCGGATTCGCCCGGCGTGCCGGCGGAGCTTGCCTCTCTTACGCTGACCGCTCCCTTCAACGATCTGGAGGCGGCGAGGAATCTCGTGCGCGGGAACGAGCGCGCTATCGCGGCGATCATCGTCGAGCCGATAGTCGGGAACGCCGGCTTCATTCCTCCTGATCCTGGCTTTCTCGAGGGACTCCGGGTGTTGGCCGACAGTGCCGGCGCGCTTCTCATCTTCGACGAGGTGATGACCGGGTTCAGGATCGCACCGGGCGGAGCACGGGAACGCTTTGGAGTTACTGCCGATCTCACCACCCTCGGCAAAGTCATCGGCGGTGGGCTTCCAGTCGCCCTTTATGGGGGTCGGCGGGAGGTCATGGAGCTTATCGCGCCGTTAGGACCCGTGTATCAGGCGGGAACTCTGTCCGGAAACCCCTTGGCGATGGCCGCGGGCCTTGCGACGCTGTCAACGCTGACGCCTGCGCTTCACTCCAGGATTGAAAAGCGCACCGCGGCGCTGGTCGAAGGTTTGCAAAAGATCGGTGCGGATCTGAGGGTCCCGCTCACGGCGGGGTGCGCCGGGTCGATGTGGGGCTTTTTCTTCAGCGAAAAGCCCGTTCGCAATTTCTCGGACGCGAAATGTTCGGACCTGAACCTATTCCGTCGCTTCTTTCACGCAGCGCTCGAGCGGGGGGTGTATCTGCCGCCATCACCATTCGAAGCATGCTTCATGTCGGCCGCGCACGGCGACGCTGAGGTCTCTACCGCGCTGGAGAGAATGAGGGATGCACTGGAGCATGCGATTGCTTAGAACACGGCTGCGAGGTTGGGCGACTATGGCAGTCGCCATCGTTGGCGTGCTTGGCATCGCTGCATGCGTTTCACTCGTCTCCCCTCGAGCTGGAACGGGGAATGTTCCAGTCGTGCGCGGCCAGTACAAGAGTGGCAGGGACCAGATCGTTCGGATCGCGCTCGCCACGGCCGCGCGCGAAGGACCCAACCTTAGTCCCGAGAAGGGGCAATTAGTTGTCCGGCCTGAGAATGGCTCATTCGTACAGTGGAACGGCAAGCGATATCGGGGCGAGCTCGTCATCAGCGCAACCGATTCTGGGTTACTGGTCGTCAACCGACTGCCCATGGATGACTATCTGCGCGGGGTTGTACCGCTCGAGATCGGTAACCGTACGTCGGCAGAGATGGCGGCGGTGCAAGCGCAGGCGGTCGCGGCTCGCACGTACGCCTACAAGCATCTCAATGAGACGCGACCGTTCGACATGTACGCGACGGTCCAGGATCAGGTGTATGGTGGTGTCGACGCGGAGAAGCCGCTCCCGGATACCGCAATTATGACAACTCGGGACATCGTAGTGTTGTTCGCGGGTCAGCCCATAACCACCCCGTATCACTCGACATGCGGGGGCAGTACTGCGGGCGTCACCGAAGTCTGGTATGACCAGCCCGACCAGCCCTATCTTCGGCCAGTGAGCGACAGGATCCCCGGAACCAACGACTATTACTGCGACCCTTCTCCCCGCTTCAGCTGGACGCAGAGTTACGATGCCGCCGGCCTCAGAGCGGTGATGGAGAAGTATCTCGCCAACTATACCAACGCGCCCAAGGCGAATCTGGGGCGGATTACCGACGTGAGAGAGCAGGGCAGAACGCCGTCGGGGCGCGTGGCCGCGCTGACAGTGCAGACCGAAAGCGGCAGCTATACGCTGAGAGGAAACGACATCCGCTTCGTGCTGAGGGACCCAAAGGGAGCGATCCTGAATAGCACAATGTTCAGTCTCTCAACAGCGAGCAGCGGCGGAGAAGTGTCCAGTTTAACGTTGAGCGGCCGAGGGTATGGGCACGGAATCGGAATGTGCCAGTGGGGAGCGATTGGTCGCGCGCGGGCGGGGCAGAATTATCGTACGATTCTAGAGACCTATTATCCGGGGACGACGATTGGCCGAATCGCCGGTTAGCACCAAGGAGTCAAAGTCCGGCAGGGACACGGTCCGGCTCGGGCTCGTCGGCGCTGGAGCGATAGCGCAGCTCGCGCACCTCCCGGTGCTCTCGAAAATCAAGGGCGCCGAGCTCGTCGCGCTTTGCGACAACGATGGGCCAAAGGCGAGCGCGATCGCGGAGCGCCTCAAGATCCCCGACGTGTTCACCGATTTCGAAGATCTGCTCGAGCTGGATCAGGTCGATGCGGTGGTAATCGCTACGCCGAATCACCTTCACGAGCCGCACGTCCTCCGCGCGCTCAAATCCAAGGTCGACGTGCTTTGCGAGCGTCCGCTCTCGCTCACGTCGCGGGGTGTCGAGCGGATTCTGGCCGCCGCAAAACAGTCTGGCCGGAAGGTCGTCGTCGGAAACAATCATCGGTTCCGCAGCGATGTGCAGCAGTTGTATCGGTTCCTTCAGGGAGGCGAGCTCGGTCGTCTGATCGGCGTGCGAGCCGGCCAGTATCAGTTTGCGAGCGCGCGTACCGGCTGGCGGTTCAGGCGTCCAGAGGCCGGCGGTGGGGCGTTCTTCGAGCACGGATATCCATTGGTGGATCTTGCGCTCTGGCTCGCCGATTTTCCGGAGCCAGTCCGCGTCTCGGCAAGTATGGATCGCAGTCGTGGCGCGACCACGGTCGAAGATTCGATGATGGTGCACGTCGAGTGTGCGGGAGGGGTCAGCTTCAGCTTCGACGTTTCCTGGTCGTACGTCGGCCAGGAAGAGCGCTGGTGGTTCGAAGTATTGTCCGGGCGGGGCAGCGCCCGACTGGCGCCGTTGCGGGTGGTGAAGATGCTGAACGGAAAGCCGACCGATGTTTCACCGAGCGGTGCGGCCGCGCGCGAGAGCGTATTTCTCCAGTCGTACCGCGCCGAGCTGGCGCACTTTATCGCCTTGGTGAAAGAAGACGCACCGTACGATCCCCCCGAGGACCAGCTCCTCGTAATCAAGCTGATGGAGGCGATCTACAAGGCGGCTGAAGAGGGCAAGGAAGTCCGTCTATAGTGCGAGAGCCGGTGGACTGTCCACCAAACCGCGAGATTTATGGGCAGCGCAAGCGCGATGATCTCACCGTTCTTCTGATCGAAGAAAGGAATTCCCTGCGCGACGAATCCAAGCAGCGACAATGACGCGACGAGCCCTGCCAGCTTGAGCGCCTTCGAGGCACCGCGCAGCCCGTAGATCGAAAGTGGCACGAGCACGACAAGGGTGAGCGAGAGCGGGTCGAAGTGCAGCAGGTTTTCATTCCGGCTCATGAAGTAGTGCTTCGTAAACAGCCAGACGATCACGAGCGCTGTTCCCGCCGCGCCGGCGATCAGACTCCAGAGCGTGGCGACGGCCGTCGCCACGAACAGCGTCAATCTGTTCCCGCCCTCCGCGCTTCGCACGAGTGCGATCATGGCACCCGCGACGAGAATTCCCGCGGCGACGAACCATGGCAGATAGTTCGGCGGCGCCGACGGCTCCGGCGGCCGTCCCGCCGTTAACAGGGCCATCTCCGATCGAACAAAGGGGATCTGCGTGCCGGTGCTATCGGTCAACCGGACAGTGCGCAGGTCATTCGCCATTCTCACCGGGAGAAACATCTCCTCCCACTGCGATAACGGTTTATCCGCCGGATGCCCGAGTGCGAGGTTGGCGCCGGTATAGAGCGGGAGGTTTTTGCCGAGCAACCGTAGCGTGTGAAAGCGATAAGTGCCCGAGGTCATTCGCGTGACCGTCGATGTCTGGAGCTGTCCGCCGACCGCATGGTCGAGCGCGTCACGGAGGCGTGTCGAGCAGTTGTCGCGGTAATAGTCGTAGCGATAGAACTTGTTCTGCGGTTGCTCGTTCCATTGCACGAATTGCTGAAGCTTCAGGCGTTGTGCGGGGGTGAGATTGAGCTCCTGCGCCAGAATCGAGCGATTCCTCCTCTTGTATTCAGCGAGCATGGAGTCGAGATCAAACGCTTCCATCCAGTAACGTGTGTCGCCCGTCAGGAATCGCCTCAGGAAATGCGGCTCTTCGAACGAGAACATTCCCCAGTTGTAAGTGGTGTCTGTCCCGCGCGCGCGATCCTTGATCCAGATGGCGTTGTGGCCGAATCGCTCCCACACCTCGTCGCCCCATCCGAAAGTGAGGAGGTAAACAGTGAGGTTGGATCCCGGCTCGTTGGAGGCCACGCTGGGGGAGGCAGCGAGCGGAGGGTTGATCGGAAGCACCTGCGCTCCGATGGGGCTGAGTCCGAAGGCGGCGGAGAGCAGGGGAATTAGTGCGAGCGCTTTCATCTACCTAACATGCACCTAGAGCTAACTTGTTTGAAGAGTCCTATTTAGCTATAGTTCAAAGCTCTACACGAACAACAAAAAGAGACTCCAATGAAACCCGATATCCATCCAGTGTACGCTACGGCGACGGTCAAGTGCGCCTGCGGCATTACATACCAGACCCGCTCCACTCAGGCGGAGATTCACACCGACATCTGCGCCAACTGCCATCCTTTCTTCACGGGCAAGCAGAAGCTCGTCGATACCGCGGGACGCGTCGAGCGCTTCCGTCAGAAGTACGGCAAGCCAGCCGCTGCGCCTAGCACCGAAAGCTGAGTCTCCGCGACCGGCTCAGAGACGCCGTCGAGCGTGCCTCTGAGGTAGAGCGAGAGCTCTCCGATCCGAACACTGTAAGAGACCAGCAGCGCATGGCGACGCTGGGCCGTGAGCTCAGACATCTCCAGCCACTGGGAGAAATGGCCGTCAAGCTTCAGAGATACGAACAGGAGCTCGCGGAGACCCGCGAGCTCCTCGACTCTGAAGATCCCGAGATGGCGCGAGAGGCAGCAGACGAAATCGCGCGACTCGAGAAATCCATCGGCTCACTCCTCGATGAGATAAAGCCGGCGCTCATACCACACGACCCGCTCGACGACCGCCCCGCCATCATCGAGATCAGGGGCGGCACCGGTGGCGACGAGGCGGCCATCTTCGCCGCCGATCTCTACCGCATGTACACCCGCTTCGCCGAGGGACGACGCTGGCGCGTCGAGATCATCTCACAATCCGAAGGCACCCTCGGCGGAATGAAAGAAGCGATCTTCAAGGTGAAAGGCGACGGCGCTTTCGGCGCGATGCGCTGGGAATCAGGAGTGCATCGAGTACAGCGTGTGCCGGTCACCGAGAGTCAGGGACGCATTCACACTTCCGCCGCAACGGTCGCGGTCCTGCCGGAAGCCGAAGAGATCGACCTCAAGATCGAGGACAAGGACCTCCGCATCGATGTCTTTCGCTCGTCGGGCCCCGGCGGTCAGAGCGTGAACACCACGGATTCTGCCGTACGCATCACCCACATCCCGAGCGGAATCGTGGTCAGTCAGCAGGACCAGAAGTCGCAGCTTCAGAACAAGCTGAAAGCCATGGAAGTGCTCCGGGCGCGTCTCCTCGACGCGAGAATCGCTGAACAGGAGACTGCCCGCGCCCGTATGCGGAAGACCCAGGTGGGAACAGGCGACAGATCCGCGAAAATCAGGACGTACAACTATCCGCAGAACCGCGTCACCGATCACCGCATCAATCTCACGCTGCACGAGCTGACGAAGGTGCTCAACGGCGAAATCGAGCCCTTCATCGAAGCGCTCAAGGTCGCCGACATCGAGGAGAAGCTTGGTGAGTAACCCAGGCGCTGCTTTTTTTCCGACGAGCCTCCCGATCGGTACAATTGGCGATCTACTCGCTGGATGCGCGGCAATGCTCGAGTCCGAAGGAGTGAGCGAGCCGGTACGCGAAGCGCGCGAAATCGTCGCCGCAGTGCTGGACGTCCCGAAATTCTGGGCGGCCGCCAACACAGTCTCCGACGCCTCGCCCGATGTCGCCCGCGCGGTGATACGGGCTGCGATGAAGCGAGCCGCTGGCGCGCCGCTCGCCTACGCGGTGTCCCGCGCGTGCTTTCGGCATCTCACGCTTGCAGTCGACGAGAGAGTCCTCATCCCGCGCGTCGAGACCGAGGTGCTGGTCGAGCGCGTCCTCGAGCGCTTCGACAGGGACACGCAAACGGTCGCCGACATCGGCACAGGCTCGGGCGCGATCGCGCTTGCGCTCGCCTTCGAGCACGAGTTCGAGCGGGTCTTTGCCACCGACATCTCGCGGGACGCACTGGCGGTGGCGAAGGCAAACGCCGTCTCGCTTGCCGGAGTGCTGAAAACTCGCGTGGATTTCCGCCACGGCTCGCTGCTTGCCCCTCTCGCCGGCGAGAAATTGGATGTCATCGTGTGTAATCCGCCGTACATCAGCTTCGCTGAAATCGCCGAGCTTCCGCCGGATGTCCGCGACTGGGAGCCGAGCATTGCGCTCCTCTGCGCGGATGAGGGGCTCTCCGTGACGCGAGAGCTCGTCAGACGGGCGCCCGCGTCACTTGCGAGTGGAGGACTGCTTGCGCTCGAGGTCGACACCCGTCGCGCGGGAACGGTAGCTGAGATGATTGCTGTGGATGGGCGGTACGCTGACATCGAGGTACTACTCGATTTAACCGGACGCGAGCGGTTTGTGTTCGCACGTCGCAATTGAGCGCTCAGGCATGACAGGAGACGCGATGCTGGAAGAGAAGGCAAAGGAAGTGGGCCGGCTGATTGGGCAGAGCCCGGAACACAAGGGACTGAAGCAGTCGAGCGAAGCCCTGAACGCTGACCGTGAGGCGGTGGCGCTGCTTCAGGAGATGGATAAGCTGCGCGGAGAGGCACAGCAGCTGATCCAGCGCGGAGAGAATCCGACTCCCGAAATGGAGCAGCAGCTCGACTCGATGCTCGAGAAGATCCAGTCGCAGTCAGCCTATCAGCGCGCGGTCGCGGCGCAGGAAAACTTCGACAAGCTCATGCTGCGCGTGAACCAGTGGATCATGGACGGCATGAAGAAGGGCGCGGCGAGCCCGATCATCACTCTCTCCTGAGCATGGCGCGCGGCAAGCTGATCGTATTCGAGGGAGCCGAAGGCGCGGGCAAGACCACCCAGATCAGACTGATTACAGAGCGCCTGGCTGTCGCGGGCGTTCCCTCCGTCGCTGTCCGCGAGCCGGGCGGAACTCCGGTTGGTGACGCAATTCGCAAGATTCTCCTCGATTCCGAGCATCACATCACTGCCGCGGCTGAAGCTCTGCTTTTCATGGCGTCGCGCGCGGAGCTGATTTCGCGAGAGATTGGGCCCGCACTCGAGCACGGCAAAGTGGTACTCCTCGACCGCTTCTTTCTTTCCACCTACGCGTACCAGATAGTGGGGCGCGGACTGCCGGAAGAGGAAGTCCGCGCCGCCAATCGGCTGGCAACGGGCGGACTGGTGCCCGACCTGACGCTGCTGCTGGACGTTCCCCCGCGGGAAGGCCTCGGCCGGGCTGACGCGCGTGGCAAGCGCGACCGCATGGAGCGCTCCGGCGACGAGTTCCACGACCGCGTTGGAAATGCATTTCGAAAGTTCGTCGTGCCTGCGTGGCAGCACTCGCATCCGGAGTGCGGGCCGATCAAGTTGATAGATGGGACGGGCGACGAAATGAACGTGCTAAAGCGTATCATCTCCGCACTGGCGTCCGCGTTCCCGCAACCTTTCGGCAGCATCAAGAGTTAAAGAGAGCATGAAACTCAGACTTCCCAGCGCATCGGCGCGCGCTCGCACAGTGATCGTCGCCGGCACGCTGCTCGGAGCGCTCGTCACCGGCGGATGGTTGCTGCAGCGAGGGTCCCGTACCGGAGCATTCACGGAGTACGAGGGCGCTCAGCTGTTCGACAACGTCTTGCGCCATGTGCAGAACGACTACGTCGATCGCATCAGCGACTCTACGCTGTACCGCAAATCAGTGGACGGGATGCTTTACGAGCTGAGGGATCCTTACTCGACATTTCTTCCACCGGAGCGTTTTGCCCGGCTCAACGAGTCCACCTCCGGCAACTACGCCGGCTTGGGGCTCGAGACGGATCTTCGCGATGGTTGGCTCATCGTTGTCGCGCCGCTGCCCGGCGGACCGGCCGAGCGCGCGGGACTGCAGCCCGGGGACCGCATCGTCGAGATCATGGGCAAGCCCGCAAAGGGATGGACGAGCGAAGAGGCATCCAAAGCGCTGCGTGGTAAGCCAGGCACTCCCGTGACATTGAAGATCGAGCGGCCAGGCTCTCCGACCCCGATCGAGGTCACGCTCGTGCGCTCGACGATTCATCAGAGCGCGGTGCGAAGATCGTCGATGCTCGGCGACGGTGTCGGCTACATCGATCTCAAGGCTTTCAGCGATTCGACAGCGAAGGAGCTGAACGGAGCGATCACCAGTCTTCTCGCGCACGGAATGAAGACGCTGGTGCTCGATCTGCGCACGAATCCCGGCGGATTGCTGAACCAGGGAGTAAGAGTATCCGATCTGTTTCTGAATCCCGGGCAAAAGATCGTCAGCATGCACGGCCGACTCCCCGAAGCGAATCGGGAGTTCGCCGATACCGCCAAGCAGCGGTGGCCGGATCTCCCGCTGATCGTTCTCGTCGACGGACGCAGCGCGAGCGCCGCCGAGATAGTGGCTGGCGCGCTGCAGGATCACGATCGCGCGCTCATCGTCGGGACGCCGACGTACGGGAAGGGAAGCGCGCAGAGCGTCGTCTCTTTTGGCGACCAGGGTGGTCTCAAGCTCACGACCGCCAGGTGGTTCACTCCCATGGGCCGATCCATCACGCGTCCGCGGCCGAGTGACGACGAGAGTGATGATCCGCCACCCGTGAAGCGAGAAAGATTTCGCACCGACGCCGGCCGTGTGGTGTACGGCGGAGGCGGCATCACGCCGGATGTGATCGCTGGAGACAGCACCATCCCTGTCCCGGAAGGAAACTTCATTCGCGCCCTCGGCGCCAATGGGGGGCATTTCCGCGACGCGGTCACGGATTATGCTCTCTACCTCAAGGCCACCCACGGCGTAGCATCTCCTGACTTCGCAGTCACTCCGGCCATGCGCGACGAGGTCTGGAAGCGCATGAGGGAGCGGGGAATCGATATTCCGCGGTCGATCTTCGACGAAGGCGAGCCGCTCGTTTCACGGCTCATCGGCTACGACATCGCGCGCTATGTGTTCGGAAGCGAGGCGGAGTTCAGGAGACGGGCATCCCTAGACAAGGCCCTGCAAAAGGCGCTGCAGCTGGCGCACGGGTCACGGAGCGAGAGCGAGCTGCTCCGTAAGGCGACTGCCCAAACGCAGCCAGCCGACAGTCTGGAAAGTCAGTGAGCGAGCGGGTTTTCATCATCGGGCCGGGTCATGTGGGGCGCGGACTTTCCCGCGCCTTTCGTGCGTCAGGGGTCGAGGTTGTGGGTCTTCACGGCAAGCGTCCGTCCGGCGTCGCGACTTCGACGGGAGCGCTGCCGGCGCAGCTGGCGGACGCAAACGTAGTCATCGTCAGCGTGCGTGACCCGCAGCTCGACGAGACAATCGACGAGCTAATCGTCGCCTCCCGCGACGGACGCCTTGCACGGGGTACTGTGATTCTTCACACGTCCGCGATTGCGGAGCCGGCCGGCCTCCGGACGCTCAATGAGTCCGGCTTTCCTGGTGGGACGTTCCACCCCCTGGTTCCGTTCAGCGATCCTGAGGTGTCCGCGGAGCTCCTGCGCAAAGGCTGGGTCGGCATCGATGGAGAGAACGCCGCCAGAGGCACCTCGCGGCGGCTGGCTGGTCATCTCGGCGCCCGGACGCTCGATATTCCCCCCGGGGAAAAGCCCGCGTACCACGCGGCCGCTGTGATCTCTTCCAACTTCCCGGTCGTTCTCGCGTCAGTTGCCGGGCACTTGCTCCACGACATCGGCGTTCCCGACTCGAGCGCGCACCAGGCGGTCGAGAGCCTCATGAGCGGTGCCCTCGCGAACCTGAAGCAGGCCCTCCCGGACGACGCGCTCACCGGTCCGATCGTACGAGGAGACGCCGAGACCGTGGGGAAGCACCTGCGCGCACTGGAGAAACACGGGAGCGCGCTCGAGGTCTATCGTGCTTTGTCGGCGGCGGCTGTGGAGATTGCGCGGTACCGCGGGGTTGATCAGAAAAAACTGGCGGCCTTGAGTGGAATGCTCAGGTCGACTAAGCGTCGATAGAGCGAGCGCCGAGAAGAACCGAAGACTACCTGCTCGCAGCTGCTAGCTTAAAAGCCGACGGCTCCGGGCTAGTAGGCCGCCCCGCCCATCGCCGACTGATCCACGACCTTTACCCCCTTGGGCACCACGAAGCGGAAACTCGACCGGCTCAGATCCGGATTTGCCGTGAAGCTCGTGATTACCACGTGCCGCTTCAATCCGTTCGCCGTCTCGAGGTCGAACTGTCTGATGCTCGAATCGTTGTCGTCGATCCAGACTTTGGCGCTGGTGAAACCCGCGTTGGCGCGCTTGGGCACGAGCGTGATCGCGTGCGTCGCGCGGCTACCCAGAGTGGCGCTGCCCGCCGAAGAGACCGTAAACCGCGTGCGCGGAGAATTCAGAAACTGGTCGGCCGGATCCACCGTGCTCGCGTTGTCGCCGCTGTATGGCATCCGAACAACCTGTCCGGGCACGCTGCTCGGGAGATAGAGCCAGAGCGTCGAGCCATCGGCCGCGACGCGGTCACCACTCTCGAAGTTGATGCTCAGAAGATTCGGCTTCTTGCGCAGGATCACGCCGCTCGTTGTCTGCGTGGTGCCAGTAAGCGGATTGGTGAGCGTTTGCCGGAATTCCGCGCGCATGCTGCTGAGACGGGAATACGCGGCCGCTGCCCGATCTATGATTGCGCCCGCGCTCTGCGCCCGCGCCGTGATCGGAAGCGTGGCGAGCGAGATCGCCGCGAGGTAGGTGAGCTTTTTCATATGTAACCTTACCCTGCTCCAGCTATGCCGTTCCGGTTTTCGCGGGAGGGATGCTGCGGCCGATAGCGGCAGCCACGGCGCGAAGCTCGCCGACCAGCTGCGTGAATTGATCCGGATACAGCGACTGCGCGCCGTCCGAAAGCGCGCGATCGGGCTCGGGATGCACTTCGATGAGCACACCATCCGCACCGGCGGCAACCGCTGCGCG
>DASZZU010000252.1:0-3191 GCA_035544855.1 Gemmatimonadaceae bacterium
CGGAATCATCTTCTGCTCGTTCGGCGAAGCGGTTCAGAGCCATCCGGAGTTGATCGAGAAGTACCTCGGCACTGTCGTCCCGCACAGCGACAATTTCTTCGCGGCACTCAACGCGGCCGTGTTCAGCGATGGGTCGTTCGCGTACGTACCCAAGGGCGTGAAGTGCCCGATGGAGCTCTCGACCTACTTCCGCATCAACAGCGCGAATACCGGACAGTTCGAGCGCACGCTTATCATCGCCGACGAGGGCGCATCGGTGAGCTACCTCGAGGGATGCACGGCGCCCAAGCGCGATGTGAACCAGCTCCACGCGGCGGTCGTCGAATTGATTGCGCTCGACAATGCGACAGTCAAATACTCGACGGTGCAGAACTGGTATGCGGGCGACGCAGAAGGAAAGGGCGGCATCTACAACTTCGTCACCAAGCGCGGAAAGTGCGCGGGCGTCAACTCGAAGATCTCGTGGACGCAGGTCGAGACGGGGTCGGCGATCACCTGGAAGTATCCAAGCGTGATTCTTCAGGGGGACAACTCCGTCGGCGAGTTCTATTCGGTGGCGGTCGTCAACAAGAAGCAGCAGGCCGACACCGGCACCAAGATGATTCACATCGGCAAGAACACGAAGTCGACGATCGTCTCGAAAGGGATCTCGGCCGGCGAGGGCAACAACAGCTATCGCGGACTCGTTCGCGTGCTGCCGAAGGCGGATGGCGCGCGCAACTACACCCAGTGCGACTCCATGCTCATCGGTAACAGGTGCGGCGCGAACACGTTTCCGTACATCGAGGTCCAGAACAGCACCGCCACGCTCGAGCACGAGGCATCGACCAGCAAGATCGGAGAGGATCAGATTTTTTATTGTAAGCAGCGTGGGGTGAGCGCCGAGCACGCGGTGTCGATGATCGTGAGCGGGTTCTGCCGCGAGGTGTTCAAGGAATTGCCGATGGAATTCGCGGTCGAAGCGCAGCAGCTCCTCGGCATTACTCTCGAAGGAAGCGTAGGCTGATTCACTAGCACCAATGGCCCTGCGCAATCTCAACGACAGAATCCGCGCTGCCTGGGCCTGGCTCCGCTCCGGACCCAGGACGCCGGGGTATCCCTTCACCGCAAATTGGACGCTCTTCAGTCAGGCGATATACGCGATACAAACAACAATCAATCAATGGTTTCGTGCTAGAAATAAATGATCTGCACGCCGGCATCGGCGATCGGGAAATTTTGAAGGGCATCAGTCTCCGCGTTAACGCCGGAGAGGTACACGCTGTCATGGGCCCGAACGGTTCGGGGAAATCCACGCTGGCGCAGGTGCTCGCGGGCAATCCGTCCTACGAGGTCACGCAGGGAACCGTCAGCTACAACGGACAGAATCTCCTCGAGATGGCTCCCGAGGTGCGCGCGCAGAACGGAATCTTTCTCGCGTTCCAGTATCCCGTAGAAATCCCCGGCGTCTCCATCGCCTACTTCCTCCGTTCGGCGTACAACGAGATTCGTAAAGCGAACGGGATGGAAGAAGTCGATCCACTCGAGTTTCTCGATCTGGTCGAAGAGAAGCTAAAGCTCGTGGACATGGATCAGGCGTTGCTCTCGCGCTCGGTGAACCAGGGATTCTCGGGCGGCGAGAAGAAGCGAAACGAGATCTTCCAGATGGCGGTTCTCTCGCCGCGACTGGCGATCCTCGACGAGACCGATTCAGGCCTCGACATCGATGCGCTTCGAATCGTCGCGCAGGGAGTCAACACACTACGCTCGCCCGATAACGCCACGATCGTGGTCACCCACTATCAGCGTCTGCTCAATTACGTCGTACCCGACTTCGTGCACGTACTCGCGAACGGCCGCATCGTGAAGTCGGGAGGCAAGGAGCTCGCACTCGAGCTGGAGGAGAGGGGTTACGACTGGCTACAGAACATCGACGCGGATGCTGGAGCAGCCGCTTGAGCGACATTGCGACCAGAAAGACCTCTCGTGACAACGCGTTGGTCGGGAAGGATGGCGTAGGTCCAGTGAACACTCGTGCGCTGAGTTCGATTGAAGCGTATCGCGCGGATTTCAAGCGTCAGCCGACGGCGCCGGAATGGCTTCAGTCGCTGCGCACGCAGGGGATGGCCCGGTTCGAGGCACTCGGATTTCCGACGACCAAAAACGAAGATTGGCACTTCACCAGCGTCGCGCCGATCGCCGAGCGGACTTTTCGCGCCGCGATGACGACCGAGGCGGGCGTCTCGTCGGAGGGAAGCACGGCGGGAATGGTAGCCCGTGCCGATCTCAGGCGTTTCACTTTTGACCAGCCCGCGTGGCATACGCTTGTCTTCGTGAACGGGGAGTTTTCCGAAGACCTGTCGTCGTACGCCGGCTTGGAAGAGAAGGTTCGGGTGAGCAGCCTCGCCAAAGCGATTCGCTCAGGGATTGGGCGCCCCGAGCGGCACCTGGGCAAGATCGCGGCGTTCGAAAACCATGCCTTCACCGCACTCAACACCGCGTTCATTCGGGACGGTGCGTTCATAGAGCTCCAGGCGGACGCCGTCGTCAACCAGCCTATCCACCTGATTTTCGTTTCCGAGGGTCAGGGCGAATCAGTCTCGCATCCGCGGAATCTGATAGTCGCGGCGCAGAATTCCCGCGCGTCGATTATCGAGAGCTACATCTGCGTCCGTGACACCCCGTACTTCACGAATGCGGTAACGGAGATTACGCTTGGCGAAGGCGCGCGCATCGATCACTACAAGATTCAGCGCGAAAGCGAGAAATCATTCCACGTCGGCACGACGCAGATCCGCCAGGAGCGCGATAGCCAGCTGCACTCGTTCTCGTTCGCCGTCGGCGGCTCACTCGCGCGGACCAACATCTACACTTCGCTCGACGGAAATGCTGCGACCTGCTCGCTGAACGGCCTCTATCTCACCGACGGCGTCCAGCACATCGACAACCAGACGAGCATCGAGCACATCGCGCCCAACTGCCCGAGCCACGAGGTGTACAAGGGTGTGCTCGACGGCCACTCGCACGGTGTGTTCAACGGGAAAGTCTACGTGCACCCCGAGGCGCAGAAAACCGACGGCAAGCAAAGCAACAACAACCTTCTGCTGTCACCGAACGCACGGGTGGACACCAAGCCGCAGCTCGAGATCTTCGCGGACGACGTGAAGTGCACTCACGGAGCGACGGTGGGACGTCTCGATGAAGTCGCGATG
>DASZZU010000253.1:0-2273 GCA_035544855.1 Gemmatimonadaceae bacterium
TTCGAGGAGCCACGACGATTGCGATCGAGGCGCGCTCGTACGTGTTCGACGCGACTTCGCGTCCCACTGCGACCAACTCGGGTGGCGGGTTCGGAAATCGCGAGCAGCAGCTCGGGCTCAGCCTGAGCACGTACGTCCGCCAGTACTATCTCAACAGCTCTGCGTATCTGGGCAACGTGACGCGCACGGTATCGCCGATCGGTCAGGGTGTGATCAGCGACCGCTCACCGCGAAACTACTGGACGACGAACGCGGGTTGGTCCGGCGCCGCGGGCGTTCTCGAGGTGCAAAGCCGAATCGAGCAGACGCGTGACGGCGGCGGCTTCGTCAACCAGCAAACAATGTTCGGGATCCGCGCCGACGAGCTGGTGGTCCCGCGGCTTGGCGGTTTGAGAGCCGTAGCAGAGTTGCAGCGGGTAAATGGCTTCGGCGACGAGAAATCCTCGATCATGAGGGCGGGCTTCGCGCTGCCAATCGTGAATGGTCTCTCACTGAAAGTGGATGCCGAGCGCAATTCGATATTCCATTCGCTGAGCGGTCGCGTGCCCTGGATCGTTGGGGTGCGCTTCGAGCACGCGCTCACGGTGCCGATGCTCCGCACTCCGGGAACCTCCGGAAATGTGTACGAAGATCTCAACGGGAATCAGCGTCGCGACCCGGGCGAGCCCGGAGTGCCTGGCGCGATCGTCCGTCGTGGAAGCGAGACGGCAGTCGCTGACGCGACCGGCAAGTATCGCGTGGGGGGCGACGCGAGGCAGCCGGCGCTGGTGGACGAAGCGTCGCTGCCCGATGGGTGGACCGCAAATGGTGCGGGTCGGGGCGATCTGGGCGTTACCCTTTCTACATCGGCAGAAGTGGAGCTCGTGGTCGCGTCGCGCTCAGGGATCTCGGATGTCCAGGTCGATCTAGGCAAGGCTCGCGTGATCGCGCGCGACAGCTCGGGTCGCGAGTGGACCGCGCGAATGACGGGGCCGGCCACGGCGACCTTCGAATCTCTTCCCGTCGGCACCTACATTCTGGAATTCGATCTCTCCGAGCTGACCGAGCCGCTGGTTCCAAGAGCGCCGGTTCCGCCGCTGGTGGTGACCGGAAAAGATTCGAAATCGATTACCATCACACTCGACCCGCGACCGATTCGCATGTGGAAGGGCTCGGGATCGCCCGGCAGCGGCGCGCAGAATCACAACACGCCCGCGGCCGAAAAGACCACGTCACCTCTCGCGGGGCCGTCGCACTCATGAGAAGCGCGACGGTGTCACGACTGACAGTGATCGCGCGCAGCCTCGCGCTAGCGGGCGCCCTTGCGGGGTCGGCGTGCCTGCGGTCTACGGCGCCCGAGCCTTCAGTGCTTCAGCTCAGTGGCGCGTGGAAGTACACCGGTGTGCAGACGGGACCGGTGCGTGAGACCCTTACCGGCACTCTCATGATATCACGTGAATCGGGTACCAGCTTTCAGGGTCGGCTCGACCTCACGGTCACGAACGAGCCGACGGGCACAAGCTCGCTCCTCGGCGGCGTCGTCAGCGGATCGGAGAGCGGCAGCAACGTGATCGATTTCGACGCCAATCTGGACACGATTCGCCGTCACGTCGGTCAGATTGTAGCGGACACAATTACCGGAACCTGGATCGGCTCTGCGCCGGATGGGACCATGTCTTCCGGAACCTTTCGAGTAGAGCGGGAGCCGAGATGAGACGCAGTGGATTCCGTGCGGGGATAGCCATAGTAGCCTTCGGCGCATTCGCCGCCTTTTCGACGGCCGCGGCGCAGTGCACGGCCAGCGGAGCGCCGGCTAGCTGCGGCCTGCCCGGCAGCGTCTCCATGACAGCTGGCCGCGTCGTCAGGCTGCAGGTGAGCGCGGCATCAACTACGCTCACTGCTCCGACCCCGGCAGACTTCGACGCGGGCTTCAATTCTACAACCGGCCCGACATTTACCCTGAGTGCAAACGCTGCATGGACACTGCAGCTTCGCGCGTCGACCGCGTTGTGGACGGCAACCAACACTTCGCCGGGCGCACCTGCGCGCACCACCAAGCCTGCCGCAGATCTGAAGTGGAGTACCGCGTCGAACGGCGCGTTCAACGGCCTCACCACCAGCGATGTGAGCCTGGTGACAGGCTCGGCGACCGCGAGCAACGCCACCACCCTGTACTTCCAGACGCTCTACAACTGGACCCTCGACACACCGGGCAATTACAGCCTCTCAATCGTTCTGACCCTGACTTCGCCGTAAGGGACGGTCACCGGCGATACGCAACCTTGTGACGTCCG
>DASZZU010000254.1:0-16278 GCA_035544855.1 Gemmatimonadaceae bacterium
CGGGTGAGAATGTCGCGAAACGGAGTCTGCGCGAGCGGACCGCTCGTGCTGTTCCGCAGCTTCGCTGCATCACCGCCCACCAGGCCGGACGCGGAGTACAAATCACCGACGATTCCCTTCTCTATCGCGCTGCGCATTACATCGAGCGCCCGTTGGAGCACGGCCCGAATGTCCGCGACCGACCGTCCCTGATCGCGAGCTTCCGCCGCGAGCGCAACTTCAGCCAGCGACTTCTTCTCTTTTTCCGCATCCCGGATTGCATCAGCGAGCGCCTTGTACACTCAGCCCCCGCTCACTTTATCGAGCCGACGAGTCCACCGGACCCAGTCGAGGGCTCTCAATTCTTCTCCAGCTTTTTTGTCGGGCAGTTCGTCGCATTCGATCACCATGAATGCGTCGCCGCCTCTTTCCTTTCTCGTCAGCTTCAGCGTCGCGATGTTGATGTCGTGCTCCGCCAGGATCCCCGTGATTCTGGCGATCGAGCCCTTCCTATCCTCAGCTACGAGAACGATGGTGTGGAAGTTTCCGGTCACCTGGACAGGATAGCCGTCGATCTCCTGGACGAGGACCCGGCCGGCGCCGAGGGAGGAGCCGAGCATGGTGGCTTTGTTGCCATTCAGCTCGACGTTGATGCGGACCGTGTTCGGATGGGCCGCGTCAGCAATAGTCACCTTCTCGAATTTGTAGTCGAGCCCTTCGCGCTCTGCAATCTGGAGCGCTTCACGGATCCGCTCATCGTCGGGGCGGAAGCCGAGCAATCCACCGACAAGGGCTTTGTCGGTCCCATGGCCTTCCCCCGTGCGCGCAAAGGAGCCGTGCAGCTGGAGAAGTCCGGTTTGTGGAGTTCCCCCGAGGAGACATCGCGCGAGCAATCCGAGCCTGCACGCGCCGGCGGTGTGCGAGGAGGAAGGACCAACCATGACCGGTCCGATGATATCCAGTAACGAGACCACTTAATGCTCCTCCCGCAGGGCCGACCTCACCCTGCCTTGAGCGCGACCTTCTTGCGACCCCCACCCCCACCCCCACCGCTCCGCTTGCGACGGAGCATCGTGCGCAGGTACTGACCCGTGTACGACTCCTTCACATCCGCGACGTCTTCCGGTGTTCCCGCCGCGACTACATCGCCGCCGCGAAGTCCGCCTTCCGGACCGAGATCGATGATCCAGTCGGCCGTCTTGATGACGTCGAGGTTGTGCTCAATGACGAGCACCGTGTTGCCTCGGTCAACAAGCCGGTGCAGTACGGTCAGGAGCATTCGCACGTCCTCGAAATGGAGACCGGTAGTGGGCTCGTCAAGGATGTAGAAGGTCCGGCCGGTGTCACGCTTCGACAGTTCGGCTGCAAGTTTGACTCTCTGTGCCTCTCCGCCGGAGAGCGTCGTCGCCGACTGGCCGAGGTGGATGTAGCCGAGTCCGACATCGAAGAGCGTCTGGAGCTTCTGGCGAACGCGCGGCTGATTCTCGAAGAAAGCCAGCGCGTCTTCGACGGTTTGCTCGAGTACGTCGGCGATGCTGAGGCCGCGGAAGCGGACCTCGAGCGTCTCGCGGTTGTACCGTTTTCCTTTGCACACGTCGCACGGAACGTAGACATCGGGAAGGAAGTGCATCTCGATCTTGACGAGCCCATCTCCTTCGCACGCTTCGCAGCGCCCGCCTTTGACGTTGAAGGAGAATCGTCCCGGCCCGTAGCCGCGAATCTTCGCCTCGGGCAGCTCGGCGAACAGCTCCCTGATTGGCGTGAACAGTCCCGTGTAGGTGGCGGGATTCGACCGGGGGGTGCGTCCGATGGGGCTCTGATCGATGTCGATGACTTTATCCAGGTGGTGGAACCCGGTGATGCGCTTGTACGCGCCTGGAATTACTCTGGCGCGGTAGAAGTGCCGCGCCATCGCCTGGTGGAGGATGTCCTCGATGAGCGTGGATTTTCCGCTCCCCGAGACCCCGGTTACGGTCACGAAGAGACCGAGCGGGATCTCGACGTCGAGGTTGCGCAGGTTGTGCTCGCGGGCGCCTTCGATGCGGATGGCGCGATCGGGATCACGACGGCGACGCACCTCCGGAATTGGAATCTCCGCTTCGCCGCGGAGATATCGGCCGGTTATCGAGTCCGGATGGTCGCGCACTTCATCGACAGTACCCGCGGCGATGACCAGACCGCCATGTTTCCCGGCGCCGGGCCCGAGATCGATGAGGTGATCGGCGGCTATCATCGTCTCCTCGTCGTGCTCGACCACGATGACGGTATTCCCCAGATCGCGGAGCTGACGAAGGGTGTTGAGAAGACGAGCGTTGTCACGCTGGTGGAGGCCGATCGACGGCTCGTCGAGAATATACAGGACACCGACGAGGCGCGAGCCGATCTGCGTCGCCAGGCGAATGCGCTGTGCTTCGCCGCCGGAGAGCGATTCAGCCGAACGGCCAAGAGTCAAGTACTCGAGTCCCACGTCGTTGAGGAATCGCAGCCGCTCGCGCACTTCCTTTAGAATCGGCGCCGCGATCTCCGGATCGAGTCCCGGCTTGCCGTTATTCCGGACGGGAACGTTCTCGAAAAACTCGAGCGCGTCCGTGATGGACAGCTGGACGAGTTCGCCGATGTTCTGGCCGGCGAGAGTAACCGCGAGAGATTCCGGCTTGAGTCTGCGACCGCCACACGTGGTGCACGCCCGCGGTTGCATGTATTGCTCGAGCTCGAGGCGAACCGAATCAGATTCAGTTTCGTCGTACCGGCGCTGGATGTTGGAGAGGATTCCTTCCCAGCTGGTTCCAGTGCTGTCGGTGCGCTGCCCGGTTTTGCCACCAGTACCATATAGAAGCTTGTCACGCACTTCCGGGCTCAGCTCGCCCCAGGGCGTGTTGGGATTGAATCCGAACTGCTTTGCGAGTCCGGGCAGGATCACTTTCTTGAGATAGCCGTCGGGCTCGCCCCACGGCAGCACGACACCCTCGAGGATGCTGATGCTCGGATCGCCGAGCATCAGCTCCTCGCTCACCTCGCGTCGCGAGCCTAGCCCGCCGCAGGCGGGACACGCGCCGAAGGGGGAGTTGAAGGAGAAGTGCCGCGGCTCGAGCTCGGGCAAGGAGATGCCGCAAACCGGGCAACCGTACTTCTCCGAGAAGAGATGGGTGTTGCGGTCGTCCTGGCGCTGAATCTCGACCAGTCCTTCGGCGAGCTTGAGCGCGGTCTCCACGGAATCGTTGAGACGCCCGCGATCTTCGGGGCGCACCACCAGTCGGTCGACGATTACTGAGATGTTGTGATTCATCCGCCGATTGAGCACGGGCGGCTCGGCGACCTCGATGAGCTCGCCATCGACGATGGCGCGGACGAAACCCTGTTTGCGGGCCGCCTCGAACAGCTCGCGGAACTCACCTTTGCGACCGCGCACGAGCGGAGCCAGAACCTCGATCTTAGTGCCTTCCGGCCAGGTGAGGATCGAGTCGGCGATCTGTCCGGCGCTCTGGCGCTCGACCGCGCGGCCGCAGTTGGGGCAGTGCGGAGTTCCCGCCCGGGCGTAGAGGAGTCGGAGGTAGTCGTAGATCTCTGTGACGGTTCCGACGGTGGAGCGCGGGTTATGGCCCGCGCTCTTCTGCTCGATGGAGATAGCGGGCGATAATCCCTCTATGGAATCAACGTCCGGCTTTTCCATGAGGCCGAGGAACTGGCGCGCGTAGGCAGAGAGCGACTCGACGTAGCGGCGCTGTCCCTCAGCGTAGATTGTATCAAAGGCGAGCGACGATTTCCCCGATCCCGACAACCCAGTGATGACGGTGAGGCGGTCGCGGGGGATGGTTACGTCGATGTTGCGGAGGTTGTGCTCGCGGGCGCCGCGCACAATCAGGAATTCTTCCGGCATAGCCTTGTAAAATCGCGGGTTACACAGCCAGACTCAAGCGGGCCCCTATCGAAGGCCGACACGCCGCCGGGTCGTACCAGTCCCAGCTCAGGCGTCCATTTTGCACGGGAGGGGCGACATGCCCGTACTAAAGAAGCTTATAGACGTCATAACGATGAAATCGGACCGTCCCATGCGCCGCCTGATGGCGTACTATGGGATCCTGGCGGTCATCATCGTCATTCTCGCGTACTTCTTCCCTGGACTCGTCCAGCGGATTGGGGCCAAAGGCCTGGGGGACGTGTCCGAGGGGCCCACGGTTCTGGCCGACGCGCTGAGCTCGAGCCCAACCGCATCGATAGGCTTCGAGCCGGGGGGACTTGGCGACGTCGCGATAACGACCGTCCTGATTCTGCTCGGGGCGCTGGCGCTGATGCTTCCCGTGACCTGGGTTTACATGTCGGCGCGGCCGATACCGGGACACAATCAGACGGTCGTGCAGACGCTGATCATTCTTCCGCTGGTGGTCGCCGGCATCGTCTACATCGTTCAGAACCGCCTCGCGTTGGCGTTCAGCCTGGCCGGCGTAGTCGGTGCGGTGCGATTCCGATCGACGCTGCGCGACACGCGGGACCTCGTCTACATATTTCTCGCCATCGTGGTTGGGTTTGCCGCCGGAGTCCAGTCTCTTGCGGTGGGAGCACTCATTTCCATTGTCTTCAATCTCGTTCTGCTCGTCACTTGGCAGTACGACTACGGCCGGAATGTTCTGACGCCGACGGCGTCTTCTCAGTGGGCGGGCCCGCTGCATACACTCGCGAGTCCGACCGGCGACCACGAGATCCCGGATCGCGACCTGGTGCTCTCGCTGACTCCGGAGAAGGCTGGTGCGCTCGCCGACCGATTCCAACGGGTGCGTGACACCCTCGGCAAAAAGAAGAAAAAGCCGCGCTACACCTCGGTGCTGACCATCACGACGGACAACGTTCCCGAGGCGCAGAAACAGGTGGAAGAGGTTCTCGACAGGATGACCAAGCGGTGGGACCTCGACGAGGTCGTAACCAATGTCGGCAAGCCCTGCGAGATCTACTATCTCACTCGCCTGAAAAAGTCCATTCCGCGAGACGTGTTGCTCACCGCCATCCACGAGAACGCCGACGGTATCATCGCCTCGGCTGACCTCGAGACCGGCGAGCCATTCGATGACAAGGCGGCCACGAAGGGATGACCGCCGCGCGCCGCTTCCTAATGCTCGTATGCCTGGTGCCGTGCGTTGCGGCGTGTCGGCGTACGTCGGAGGCGAGGGCGGCGCAGGTGCGCGCCGCCGAAGCGACGCGCCAGCAGCAGCTCGCTCGTCGGCTCGCAATGGCGGACGCCAATCCGGCGAAAGCGCTGCCGGTAGCGATGTGGCTAATGCCGCCCGAGCTGCGAGAAATTTCTGGTCTCGCGCTTACACCACGCGGCACCGTTCTAACGCACGACGACCAAGTCGCCAGGATTTACGAGATCGACCCGAAAACCGGGATTCTGCTTAAAGGTTTCTCTCTGGCCGGCGGCGTTCGGGGCGACTTCGAGGCGATTACGATCGCCGGGAGCGATATCTACCTGCTCCGGAGCAATGGGAAGATTTTTAAGTTCAAGGAAGGCGCTGATGGGGGGCAGATTCCCTACTCGGTCTACGATACGGGACTCGGGAAGGAATGCGAATTCGAGAGCATGGCCTACGAGGCGGACAGCTCCCGGCTGGTCCTGGTGTGCAAGAAATTCCTGCAAAAGAAGGCGCCCAAAGAGCTGTTGATTTATCACTTGCCGCTCCCGCTGGGCGATCGCTCGGCGATGACTACGCTCAGAGTTCCCATCGCGGACGTGATCGGCTCGAACAAATGGAAGAATTTTCATCCCTCGGACATCAACATCGACCCATTCACGAAGAATTATGTGATTGTCGCGTCCCGTGAGAAAGGGCTGATCGTTGTCACGCCTGATGGCGAGGTCGTGCGCTCCGAGCCCATTCCGGGAGACCATCGCCAGGCGGAAGGCGTGGCAATCACCGCGGACAGCATCCTGATCGTGAGCGACGAAGCCAACGTTAAGCCCCCGGCTATCACACTCTACCGGTGGCGGAAGTGATGCAGAATCGAATATCACGCTTCATTAGAGCGTCGTGGGTGGGATGTGGTGCGGTAGTGAGTCTGGCCGCGGTGCTGGCGGCAAGCGCGATTTCGACCGCAGCAGCTCAGAACCCAGCGGTGCGAATCGTCGGGACCGACAGCGTGGTCGTCGTGCCCGGTGAGATCTTCAAAGCTGGACGCTTCCATCGGTCCTTGCTTGGTGACAACTACCGCGATGCGTGGACGACTCCGATCAAGGTACCAATCCTCAATCTGAGAACTTTTCACCGGGGACTGAAGCCCTTCAAGGCTGGAGGCGGGGCGCAAACCATATCGCTCCGATTCGAGGCACCCGACGGCTCGGAGTACGTGTTCCGCTCGGTGAGGAAACGATTCAGCATCCTTCCCGAGCAGTATAAGGGAACCGTCATCTGGTACATCGTCCGCGACCAAGGCAGCGCATCGCATCCACTGGGAGCGATCGGGGCGGCTCCGATACAGGCCGCGGCGGGTGTGCTGCACCCGACCCCGACCGTCGCGATGATGCCGGACGATCCTCTTCTCGGCGAGTTCCGAAAGGATTTTGCGGGTATGCTCGGCGAGCTCGAGGAGCATCCGAACGTGCCGAAAAACGGTCCCGGATTCGCTGGCGCGAACAAAATCTTAGACAGCGACACGCTACTCGGGCGAATCAATACCGACCCGCAGACTCAGGTGGATGCACGTGCGCTGCTGACGGCTCGTGAATTGGATATGCTCATCGGCGACAACGACCGGCATCCAGACCAATGGAGGTGGGCACAATTCGGAAAAAAAGATGAGGCGCCGTGGGAGCCGATCGCCGAGGACCGCGACAAGGCGTTCGTCTCGTATGGGGGCCTGCTGATGAACATCGCGCGCTTGGCGGTTCCCAGTCTCGTCACCTTCAGGAGCAAGTATCCCGATCCGAGCGCGCTGTTCGCCAACGCCGGCGAATTCGACCGCCGGATGCTCGGCAGTCTCGACAAGGCAGTCTGGGATTCGGTTGCCGCCAGTCTGATGCAAAGGATTACCGATCCGGTGATCGACAACGCGGTTGGGGTGCTGCCGCCAGAGTATGCGAGCAGCTCACGCCAGCTCGCAGCCATGCTCAAAGCGCGGCGCGACGGCCTGCGCGGCGCGGCCGATCGCTACTATGGCGAGCTGTGGACAGTTGCCGACATCCACGGCACAGATGCCGACGATCAGGCGACCGTGGTCCGCTCCGGCGATGGGATCGTGGACGTTCGCATCCAGTCGGGAAACAGTGCCCCGTACTTTGCGCGGCGGTTCGACGCGGGCGAAACGAAAGCGATCCGCATTTACCTGCATGGCGGCAACGATCGGGCGACTGTCGAAGGCAATGTGCAACGCAGCATCCCGATAAGGATCATCGGCGGCAACGGCGATAACACCTTTGTCGATAATTCGACCGTCGGCGGCAAGAGAAATCCAACTCGGTTTTACGACATCGGAATCGTTCAGGCCGTGAAGTACGCCCGCGACACTGTCGATGAGAAGATCAATATCGACAACGCATTCAACCACTACTTCAACCGCCGGCCGTGGATACACGCCTATGGCTCGCTGATACCGCCGCAGAAAGACCGGGGCTCTTCGAGTCGTCCCATATTGGGGGTGCATTCTCAGCGCGGGCTCGGGATTTATCCTGTCATCGGGCTTAGGCGCTACGAATACGGATTCCGCACCGTTCCGTATTCAAGCATGAGGGAAGTCGATTTCGCGTATTCGCCCGCGAGCAATCGCCTGCGGATGCGCAGCGCGTTCGACAAACGATTCGAAGAATCCGACGTGCATATTCCGGTGACAGCACACCTGTCACAGTTCGAGGTTGTGCAGTTCCACGGCTTCGGCAACGATGTTCCCGATCTGCGCGGACGGCTGTACGACGTCAGGCAGGGGCAGTGGGAATTCAATCCGGCGATAGGCCGGTCATTCAGCCCCGTCAGCGACATCTCCCTTGGGCCGGTGGTTCGCTACACGACGACCGATAGCCTCGTCAACCGATTCATCGCGCAGCAGCGCCCGTACGGCTTCAGTCGATTCGGCCAAGCCGGACTTCAGCTCAAGATGCATTTGGACAGTCGTTACGTCGCGGACACCATGAAGCCGCGTGCGGTGCTCAACGTTGTTGGCGCCGGATATCCCGGATTTTGGGACGCGGGAAAACCGTACGAATCCCTTGATGCCTGGGTCGCCGCCTTTTTCACATTGCCGGCGCCGAAGAAACCGGTGCTGGCGTTCCGCGTGGGCGGCAAGAAACTGTGGGGCAACTTCCCCTATTTCGACGCCGCGTTTCTCGGCGGATCGGAAACGTTCCGGACGGAAGAGCGCCAGAGGTACGCGGGTGACGCCTCGCTATACGGAACCACGGAGCTGCGGGTACCGATCGCGAAATTCCCGTTCATCCTTCCGCTCGACGTCGGTGCACTGGGCTTCGTGGATGCTGGGCGAGTCTATCTGAACGGCGCATCACCGGGTGGATGGCACTCGGCCGCAGGCGCAGGATTCTGGGTCGGGTACCTCAACCCTGGCACGAATGTGAACTTGCTGTTCACCAATCGGAGCCAGCGGCGAGTAACGACCAACGTCGCATTTGCGTTCTGAGGTGAGGGTCACGTAATGCAAGAACGCTAGATAAAGCAGTTCGATGATTAGAAAGTTGTTGTTGTGCGTTTCATTGACCGTTCTGGTGGTTTCCTGCTCGCGGGACGAATCTCCCTCGCCGCCGCCCAGTCAGCCTCCGCGGGAAGTCGTGCTGCCTGGAGCGCCAGTGATGATTGGCGCCGGCGACATCGCGGTGTGCGGAACGAGCGGAGATGAGGCCACCGCCAGAATCGTCGACAGTGTCCTCACCGTCGCCGGCGCGGCGAATCCGGAAAGCGGGGTCTTCACGCTCGGGGACAACGCCTATCCATCGGGGCTGGGCGGGGTGGAGAATGATTTCCCGCGCTGTTTTTCTCCGTCGTGGGGATCAACACGCATCATGAACGTCATTCACCCTGCTCCCGGGAATCACGATTACGACAGCGGGAGCGCCGCCCCCTACTTCAGCTATTTCGGGGAGCGCGCCGGCCCGGCGGGAAGGGGCTACTACAGCTATGACGTTGGCGGGTGGCACGTGACGTCACTCAACAGCGAGCTCTTCTTCGAACGCGCCGACGCTTCCGAGGCGAGGGCGCAGGAAGATTGGCTACGGAAGGATCTCGCGGATTATCGCGTACTGTGCACGCTCGCCTATTTTCACCGGCCCCTTTTCAGCTCCGGCACCCACGGCGCGACGCCGCAGGTGCAGAGTCTGTGGAAAATACTTTACGACGGCGGTGCCGATTTGATCCTCAACGGACACGAGCACCATTACGAGCGTTTTCTACCGCAGACACCATTGGGCGTCGCTGACTCCGTGAATGGAATTGAAGAGATCATCGTTGGAACGGGTGGAGCCGAGCTGCGCAGGCTGCGGTATCCGCTTGCCCACAACTCCGTGGCTCAGATCCACGGACACTTCGGCGTTCTGAAGTTGATGCTGGGCTCTGGCGAGTATCGCCACGCATTCATCGACACGGGCGGCAGAGTCTGGGACCCAGCCGGAGGCAAATGCCACTAACGCGGGAGTTTCGCTTGGCGCTACCAGGCGTCAACTTTGATACATGGCCGGATCCGCAAATCCTCATCTGACTCTCAGCAGTCCCAGCGCTCCCCCGCAGAGTAGCGATGCGGACATCCGCATCTCCGCTATCGACATTGGGTCAAACTCAATCCGCCAGACGATAGCGGATGTCTCTCCCACTGGAACGATCCGCGTCGTAGACGAAATGAAGGCCGCTCCGAGGTTGGGCGCGGGCCTTTACGAGAAAGGAAAGCTGAATGAGATCGCCATTAAAAACGCGCTGAGCACGCTGAGCAGGATGGCGACGCTCGCCAACCAGCTCGGTGTGAAACGTACGGAAGTCGTCGCTACGAGCGCAGTGCGCGACGCTGCCAACGGCGACGAATTCCTCCGGCTCGTAAAGTCGGAAGCCGGTCTCAAGGTAAGAATCCTGCGCGGAGAGGACGAAGCCCGCCTCAGCTTTCGAAGCGCGCTCGCGCATTTTGATTTGGCAGTGGGCCGTGCAGTCGTCATGGATATCGGGGGCGGCTCTCTCGAGCTCGCGCTGAGCGCCGATGGTCTTGTCGAGCGGCTGATCTCTCTGCCGTTGGGCGCGATCCGCACTACAGAGCAATATCTCGATGCCGGCTCGAAAAAGAAGGGAATGCGCAAGCTGAGAAAGCACGTTCGGCTGGAGCTGCGCCGTCACCTCTCGGCGCGTCATTGGCACGCTACGCGGATCATATGCTCGGGAGGCACATTCACCAGTCTCGCGTCGATTTACCTCGCGCGCAGCGGGATGGAAAGCGCGAAGACGGTGCACGGAACTGTCATTCCGCGCGTCGAGCTGGAACACATCGTTGACATGCTCCACAACATGTCGCCCGAAGAGCGACAGGCGGTTCCGGGGCTCAACGCCGCGAGAAGCGACATCATCGTGGGCGGGCTCGCCGTCGCAGCCGAGGTCGCCTCGCGAGTCGAGGCGAGAGATCTGGTGGTTTCGGGTTATGGCATTCGGGAAGGCATTCTGCTGGAGACTGCGCGCATCGCGCCATCGCCCGCGGATCCTGGCGAAGCCCGAGAGCGGTCGGTGCGAGAGCTGGCGGAGCGGTCGCATTACGAAGCGCCGCACTCGAACCACGTTCAGACGCTGGCGCTTCAGCTCTTCGACACGATCGGTCAGCGATTGGGCTGCGGGCCAGACGACAGAAGACTGCTGTCAGATGCGGCGCTCCTGCACGACATCGGATATCACATCAGCTACGACAAGCACAACAAGCACTCCTACCATTTGATCGAGCACGCCGAGCTGCTCGGCATGACGCCGGCGGAGCAAATAGTGGTCGCGAATATCGCGCGCTATCACCGCGGCGCCGAGCCCAAGAAGAAGCACGGCAACTACGGCCGGCTCGAGCGCTCGGTGCGGGAAACGATCAAAAGGCTGGCCGCCATCCTCCGCGTTGCTGACGGCTTCGACAGGGGCCACGCAGGCGCAGTAGCCGAGATTAAAGCGCGCTGGATGGAACGCGCATTACGGCTCACCGCGGTCCCGAGCCGCCAGACGAACAATCTGCGACTGGAATTGTGGGGAGCGAGCCGCAAGTCGAAGCTTCTCTCGGAGATTGCAGGAGTTCCGGTGGAAATCGTAGCGCCCGACGGCTCTGTGATGACTTACGACGACGAGGTTGGCGCAGCCGACTGAGAGCTGAACGGCTGGTCGGCGCGAGGTCCTTGCGCGCCATTCTCTCTGCCCGGTGGCAGCGTTTTGAGCCCCCAGGAATTCACCAGCAAACGCTCGTGCGTGGACATGACCGGATCCGTGCCGGGGTTTCTCTGCACGTACGTGCCATGCGGAAGTAGATCCCACGCCTGCCGGTTGTCAGCAAGGCAGGTTTCGAGCAGCGAGCATACACGATGATGCAAAAGCCGATTTTCGATTGGCGCAACAACCTCCACGCGCCGATCGAAGTTGCGAGGCATCCAGTCCGCGGATCCGAAGTACATCTCCTCGTTGCCGTCGTTCCCGAAATAGAAGATGCGCGAGTGCTCGAGAAAACGTCCCACGATGCTGACCACTCTGATCCGATCGCTGATTCCCGGCATTCCCGGCCGGAGACAACAGATGCCGCGGACTATCAGATCGATGTTCACTCCAGCCTGCGATGCCTCGTAGAGGTGTCGGATGATCTCCGCATCGACAAGCGAATTCATTTTCGCGATGATCCGGGCTGGCTTCCCCACCCTGGCCAGGCCCGCTTCTCTGTCCACCATCTCGGTGAAACGCTGACGCATGTTGCGCGGTGCGACGAGCAGGTTCCGGAATGAGTTCTGGCGCGAGAAGCCAGTCAGCGAATTGAAGAGATCGGTGAGATCGGCGCCGATTGAAGGATCGCTGGTGAGCAACCCCAGATCGGTGTATACGCGCGCAGTCTGTGAGTTGTAGTTTCCGGACCCGATGTGCGCGTAGCGGCGGATGCCGTCGGGTTCTTTCCGGACGACGAGCGCGGTTTTCGTGTGGGTCTTGAGACCGGGAAGACCATACGCAACGTGCACTCCGAATCCTTCCAGGGTGCGGGCCCAGGCGATGTTGTTCACTTCGTCGAATCGCGCCTGCAGCTCGATCAGTACAGCCACCTCCTTTCCACTCTGGGCCGCCTCGGTCAGCGCGCGCACAATCTCCGTATCGCCAGAGGTGCGGTACAACGTCATCTTGATCGCGAGCACGTTCGGATCGCGCGCCGCGGCTGTCAGGAATTGCTCGACGGAAGCCGAAAACGAATCGAACGGATGGTGGAGGAGGATGTCCGTCTCGCGGATTGCGTCGAAGATGGACCGCGATGGGTCTCGCAGCTCGGGAGGCGTCGCCGGGATGAATGGCGGATCTCGCAGCTCCGGGATGTTCATGGTAGCGAGCCACATCAAATCACCGAGGTCGAGCAATGGTCCCGTCTCGACGAGATCCGACTCGGTCAGAGTCGGCATTTCCGGGGGCTGATCCTCCAGAACCTCGGCGAGTATGAGCTCACGAAGTTCCCGCGGTATCCCTCTGTCCACCTCGACGCGGACGACTTCGGCGAAGCGGCGCTGAAAAACCTGTTCCTCGATCATGGTGAGGAGATCGTCGTCTTCGTCCGCGTCAGCGAGGTCGAGGTCGGAATATCGCGTCACGCGGAACGTGCTGAAGCCGCCTATTTCCATGCCCGGGAAGAGCGCGTCCAGATGGGCACCGATAACCTGCTCCAGGGGGACGAAGTGGTTCTCCTTGCCGAAAGGAACCCACCTGGGCAGACTCTTCGGGACCTTGACGCGGGCAAGGCGGACAATGCCGGTCGCCGGGTCCGTAATCTGGACGGCGATCGAGAGTGAAAGATTGGAGATGTACGGGAATGGATGGCCGGGATCGACGGCGAGCGGCGTGAGTACCGGAAAGACCTGCGATTCGAAAAACTGATTGATCCGCTGCAATTCAGTTTGATCCAGCTCGCTCATCGCAACGATCTTGATTCCGTGCTCTGCCAGCTCGGGCAACAACACCTCGTACAAGCACTTGCGCTGCTGCTCCATGAGCTCGGCTACTCGCTCCGTGACCGCGTCGAGCTGCTGGCTGGGAGTCAAGCCGTCGGCCGGAATGTGCTGTACGCCAGCGGCGATCTGGCGTCGGAGTCCGGCGACCCGGACCATATAGAACTCGTCGAGATTCGTGCTGAAGATCGAGAGGAATTTGACGCGCTCGAGCAGGCGGTTTCTGGCGTCGAACGCCTCGTGAAGAACCCGGGCGTTGAACGCGAGCCAGCTCAGTTCGCGATTGATGTAAAAGGAAGGATCGAGCGCCATTGTCTGTCTTATACCCCTCAACGAAAGATGTGCCGAGCCGGAGTTATTGTTAAGCTTGACTGATTAGATTCTTCACACCCTCACCCGGACATGAGACGTGGGTCACACTGACGCTGTCGTCGTTCTTACCACACTCGCCACCACCGACGAAGCGGTAAAGTTCGTGAAGGCATTGTTGGAACGCCGGTTGGTAGCCTGCGGGACCATCTTGCCCGGCACCCGCTCGCTTTACCGGTGGGAAGACAAGCTCGCCGACGAGACTGAGGTGGTAGTGATACTCAAGACCCGGTCCGGTGCTATCCACGGCCTCGAGCGCGCCTTCAAAGAGCTCCACCCGTACAAGGTCCCCGAGCTCCTCGCTGTCCCCGTCTCTGGCGGCCTCGAGCGCTATCTCGGCTGGATCAACGACGAGACGAGCCTGACGATCGTCTAAATCGTCCTACAGTGGTGAAGCCGCGCCCCTACTTCCGGAAGAAAACAAAGTGACGTCCAGACGCGGCGCGGTCGCCGTGCTGGTCGTCGCGCTCTGGATCGGTGGGATGGCGATGATGGCGCACCGGAACGCCAACAGGAGCGAGGGGCAGCAGCTCGCGGAAGTGGCGCTCAGAGTGCAGCCGGCGACGTTCTACTACATCATCGAGCGCGACGGCGAGCAGATAGGCGCGGCATCCTCGGCGCTCGACACCACCGCCAACTCACTGGTGAGCGAAGAGTACTTCGTCGGCGATTACCGCTCGGATACAAAATCGGCAGAACGCACATCCGCCCGCTGGCAGACGAGACTCACGCGCGGGTTGCACCTCATCGACCTGAATGCCGACGTGGCGAGACCGACAAAGCCGTTCTCGATCAACGCGACCGTTCAGGAAGACACGTCAATTTTCATCGCCGGGAAAAAGGTGACTCGCCGGCCACCAGCGCGGTACACCTTCACCGCGCCACTATTCAATCCCACGGTCGCATCCGTTGTCTTCATGCTCGGCGGCGCGCCAAAAATCGGCAGAAGCAAAACGATATCGGTTTTCGATCCGATGACACGCACTGTGCTCCGGCCAACACTCCGGATTCAAGCCGAGTCATTGTTCAGTGTGGTTGACAGCGCGAAACTCGATCGGGCCGGAGCGTGGACGGTTGCGCATCGCGACACTGTGCGCGCGTGGCGCATTGAAGGAGCGCCGCATGGGCTCGATGCCTGGGTCGACGCTGAAGGACGCGTTGTCGCAGCACGGGCCGGGAACTTCTCGGCGACTCGCACCGCATTCGAAATCGCATTCAGAAATTCCAAGGCCAAATGATTGAACTAAAAAGTCTCACCAAAAAATACGGCTCCTTCACGGCCGTTGACTCTATTGATCTGAGTGTCCCGGATGGTGAGCTGTTCGGATTTCTCGGTCCTAATGGCGCGGGAAAGACGACAACGCTCCGCATGATCGCCGGGATTCTCCAGCCAACGGCGGGGACCATCCATCTCGCGGGTATCGACTTGAGCGCTGACCCACTGGCGGCGAAAGCGAAGCTGGGCTTCATCCCCGACCGACCATTCATCTATGAGAAGCTCACCGGCGCGGAATTCCTGCGCTTCGTCGCTGGTCTGTACGGACAGGACGGTGACAAGGTCGAGCACCGCGGTCGCGAGCTGATGGCGCTGTTCGATCTCGAGGAGTGGGCCGACGAGCTGGTCGAGAGCTACAGCCACGGCATGCGGCAGAAGCTCATAATCTCCAGCGCGTTCATCCATCGCCCCGACGTGATCGTCGTGGACGAGCCGATGGTGGGACTCGATCCAAAGGCGGCGCGGATTCTCAAGGACCTGTTCCGCGAGTACGTGCGGCGTGGACACACCATCATGATGTCGACGCACACGCTCGAGGTCGCGGAAGCTTTGTGTGAGCGGATCGCGATCATCCAGCACGGGAAGATTCGCGCTGTCGGGACAATCCAGGATCTACGGGCGGAGGCGACAGGCGGGGGTGGACTAGAGGAGATCTTCCTCAGGCTCACTGGCGAGCGCGCGGCCCGCGATGCGATGGAAGTGCTCGATGCATAGCGGTTCTGGCATTGTCAGCGATACGAGCCTGAATCACTTGCTCTCTCCGAAGTTCATTTCTGCCCGTGCGCGACCGCTGGGCGACACCGAGAATCGCGCCGGGCGGTTGATTCTTTTCTTCATCGTCGGCGGCGTCTTCTGGACGTTCGTGTTCGGGATGCTGTACCGGCTTCTTCGCTATTTCCGCGGAATTCCGGAGATCGGCGCGCTGCTCGCGGGCAAGCTGCTGGGATTGATGTTCGTGAGCCTGTTCGGAATTCTCATCCTGTCGAACGTCGTCACCGCTCTGTCGAGTTTCTTCCTGGCGAAGGATCTCGATCTACTCGTCGCGGCCCCGGTGGATTGGCTGCGCCTCTACGGCGCGAAACTGCTGGAGACAACCGCGCATTCGAGCTGGATGGTCGTGCTCATCGCGACCCCTGTGCTCACGGCGTATGGAATCAGCTACCACGGCGGATTTCTTTACCCGCTGGTGGCGGTCGTGTCGATGCTGCCGTTCCTCTTCATTCCCGCGGCTGTTGGCAGCGCGGTGACGCTTCTGTTAGTGAACATTTTCCCGGCACGCAGAACGCGCGACATCCTGAGTGTCATCGCGATTCTGGCGGCGGCTGGTGTGGTGTTACTGTTTCGGCTCGTACGCCCCGAAAGACTGGCGCGCCCAGAGGGGTTCCGGTCGCTCGTCGAGTTCATCTCGCTGCTACGCGCGCCCACATCCTCGTGGATGCCGAGCGAGTGGGCGGCGCAGGGCATCATGGGGTGGCTGCGCCAGGATCCCGAGCTCCTTCCCTTCTACATGTTGTGGTCGACAGCAGCGGTAGCAGTC
>DASZZU010000255.1:0-7118 GCA_035544855.1 Gemmatimonadaceae bacterium
GGTACCCTTCTGACGCGCGCTCCTCGTGTCCGCAGGAGCGGCACATCATCGAGTCTCTTTCTCGCAGATTTTTCGCCATCAGATTCGCGGGCTAATGCTCATGAAGCGAGCGTGAACGTCGTAATTGACGAGCCAGCAATGGTTTAGAAACGCCAGTTGCGAAACAGGTCGAAGCCGAGCTGCGGAGGTGTCTGGGTCGGAGTGATGGTGGGAGGGGTGCCCTTGTCGCAGCGGGTGTTGCTGGAGCCGGGCTCGATCGCTGCCTGCGCGCTGTACAGCGAGTTGATTCTGTACTCGAGCTGCAGCCCCAGATTTTCCTTGAAGGCGCTTGGATTCACGAAGCATAGCCCTGTGCTCAATCCGAGGAACCACCTGCTGCCAAGCTGCTTTCCGAGAATCGCACGGGTGTTGAGCAGACTGTAATAGGAGGGATTGCTCCCGCCCTGCGTGGTCGGATCCGCGAGTGTCGCGGTTTGCACCTCGACGATGTCGAGTAACTGTCGCGGAATTGCATTTGTGAAGATGTTCCCGAGTGCGCGCACCCCCAGCCCCGCTACCTGACCCTGCGTGTTGTCGAGACCGACGGCTGGCTCGCCCGTCACGAGGTAGCTGAGCAAGTCGCTCTCGGATAGCGGCAGATTGTCCGGGTTTCTGAGTGCTAGCTTCGGCAGCGCGAGAGTGCCGGTGATATCGACTTCCACTCTCACATCGCGGCCATTTACGCTCTTTGTCGGCTGCCGTACAGTGTGGATGGCCTTGATATCGAGCGACGGATTCAGCTCCGGAGTTCCGAAAAAGCGGAGATTCCCGCTCTGTACGTCGAACGTTGGCTGAATGAATGGATCGACGAGATTGAGTCTGTACGTCCCCTTGTCAGCGCTCAGCTGTCCCTCGAGCGCGAGACGTGGCGGCACGCCCGGACTTGGCGGCGCGAGCGTCACGTTGAGCGAGCCTCCGAGCTTGATGTTCGCTTCCGACGAACGAAGCCACACGTCGGGTCCGATACCGACAGTCACATTCTCCAGCCGGAGATTCCGCGCGACCGCCTTCGGCGCGCGTGGCAACACCTCGCGATTCTTCGCGAGCAGCGTGTCGACAGTGTTCTGGAACTCGGGGTCGTTGAGATCGATGATTTGCTTCTTGATGACGTCGGGGATGTAGATCGTCCCACGCTCGACGCGCACATTCCCGCGCATCACGGCGTTCTGGGTAGAACCAGTCAGCGTCACCGGCGGACCGGTGGATATATCGAGAGCCGCGAGACCCGGCTTGTCGATGGCGTGGAAGTTGGAAGCGTTGGCGGTGAGCGAGAACGATGGATTGTCGTAGTGCTCGAAGCTAACGGTGCCGGTGACGGAAACCGTACCACGACGGTCCTTCACTGTTTCCGCCGAGAGCTTTCTGATGTGAACTGTGTCACCCGAAAGAGCGATGTCTGCGGAGATGTGGTTGTAGCTCGTCCCGAGATTGGAGAATCGCGCGAAGCCGTCGCCGAGCGAGATGTGGCCGAATAGCTGCGGCTGCTTGATGCTCCCGCGAATATCCACGTCCGCTACGATCGCCCCGCGCGCGTCAACCAACCCTGGTACGAATGCGCGGAAGAGCCGCATGTCGACGCTGTCGGTCCGCACGTGACCTTTGATGGAATCGGCGCTCAACCGGACGTTCTCGACGACGAGCTTCGCCTTGCTGCTATGCTGCAGAAGCAGCGAGTCGAGCGCGAGAAACCCGCGCGAGAACTCGATACGCGTGGGGTATTGAAGGCGGTAACGATTGGCGGAATCCACCAGCACCGCGGCCGAGTCCAATCGCACGATGGTCGTGTCGCGGCTGCGGGTGAGATTTCCCGCGAGCTCTGTCTGCACGCCGCGCTCGCTCAGCATCGACGCGCTGAAATGTCCGGACGTGGGAGAGGCGAGGGCGATCGACGCTCTGATGCTGTTGAAGCCGACGGGACCGAGAGCGACCGTATCGGCGCCGAATATGAGCGAGCCGTGGATTTCCTTGGTGATATCCGCCAGCAGAATCGAGCCGCGCACGCTTGCCACGCTGCGCCCCCCTAGGCTGACATCGTTCGCTCTGACAATTCCGTTGAGCGCGAGATGCTCGATGCTTCCGGACAGCTCGCCCGTGAGTTCGGCGCTCCCGTGAAGTGAGTCGACGGCGGAAGTGCTCGCGAGGCTCGGCACCAGCGCGCGAAGCCGTGACAGCGAATCCATCACCGCGCTGAACTTGAGAGTGCCTGTGTGAGTCCCAACGAGGCCGAAGGTTCCGGAGGCGTGCGCTTTCAGACCCGTTGCGTTCAACGCCAGCGTGTCGACGGTTGCCACACCGTTGGCGAAGTGAAGTCGCGCGACGGAAGGATCGACACGGAAGCCGGCGACTGTGGATCGCTCGATCGATGCGACCGCGCTTCCTGTCAGCGTGGGGAGGGACTCACCGCGCAGATCGAGATCGTACTGACCCGTCAGCTGGGTGTGGGGCAGCGCGTTCTTCTCGAGCAGAGCCCGTAGATCGAGCGCAGTCGTTGTCGCGCGGCCGCGCGCGGCATACTCGACAGGATCTGCATCCATCAATCCGTTGTATCCGAAGATGCCCCCGGGGCCGGTAAGAGTCGTGTTGACGAGAAGGTTGGGAGAAGTTCCCTTCACCTGCACCGGTCCGGCATAGCTGCCGCGCAACGGAAGCAGTGGATACGAGTGCGCGAGCGCAGTGAACGAGAGCGGCTGCGCCTGGATGGCCAGATCGTAGATGAGATACTTATCGCCCCACGTTACGCGTCCGTCGCCGGTGACGTGAGACACGGGTTGCGCGCCGTCGTGGTGATACAGATCCGCGTTTCTGAAGCGCACGTCCAGCCACGACGAATCGAGAGAAGCCGTGCCGGACACCGTTCCCTTGATCTTTGGGAAAAGAGGATTGAGATACTGTAATGTCCGCAGATCGAGCGTCGCGACATCCACGTTGAAATCGTGGAACGCCGTGAAGGCTGGAAAGAGAATGTCGAGCTCCCCCTCGCCGCGCACTTCCGTAACCGCGCCCGGTACGTGCGCATCCTCGAAGATGAGCGCCGACTGCTCGATCTTGAAATGATTGAGCGGACCGCCGGACGCCTTCACGGTGCCCGTGATCTTCCCCTGCCAATCGTATGGAAACGCTTTCCCATTAAGGGTGCGCAACAGATCGAAATCGACCGGCGCCGCGTCGAGATCAACATTCTTGACCGCCAGTATCGGAGCGCCGGTGCCAAACGTCATCTGACCCAGCAGCCGCGAGCGCGTCGTGCGCACATCCATGTTCGTCAGGATGTAGTCGAGGAAGCGCGGGTCGCGCTCGCTCCTGATATCGAGCTCCATCTTGCCGCCACCCGTCGTCGGCAGCGTCGGGTATACCCACGCTACGTCGCTCAGCGAGACCGAGTCGCCGACGACGTGCAGATAGTAGCGGATCGGCAGGTCGCTTCCCCATACGACGCTACCGTGCGCTTTCCCCGTGGAGCGCGGAAGATCCCAGTGGTCGGCGTCGACGAATATCGAATCGCCGAGGTTGAGAAACGTTCCCGAGATGTTGCGGAACCTGAAGGGCGGATCGGTCTCGGTGAAGCTCGCCTTCCGCAGCCGGACCAGACGACCGACTGTGTCGGGATCAGCGATGCGCGCGAAGCCCAGGCTCGCCTGAGCCTTCGTCCACCGCCAGGTCCGCGCGAAACCTTCGCGGGTGCGGCGAATCTCGTGATCCGGCCGTGCCAGCTCGTACCTGACCGCGCTATCCAGCTTGGCGCCGCGCAGGGTGTCCGACGGATGCCACGGAAGCGTCAGAGTGAACGTCGCGTCGTGAATCGCCGACGAGTCGATGACAACGTACTGTCCGAACCCACGCTCGTTGCGCTTCTGCTTTTCAACGCTCGCGGGAAAGATGCGTCTCCAGTTCCAGTCACCGTTCGCGTGCTGACGAAGGTGAACCACGGGATGCTCAGCCTGGAGGTTGCTGAGAAGAATTCTGCGATCGAACAGATCGCGCGGGTCGTAGGACACTCGAATGGGTCCCGACGCAAAGAAGACGGAATCTTCGTCGTCCCGGATCTCGAGCGAATCGATCGTGACGCCGTTGAAAAAGCCGCCGCTCATCCGGCCGATGTAGACTTTCCCCTTGACTCGTCCCCCGAGCATCGACGCCACCATTCCGCGCACGCGCTCCTGACCGAAGCCCGTGTGCGTCACGCCGACGACGCTGAGGAGGATTATCAGGCCGAACCCCACCAGCACGATGGCGCTCGCGAGAACGATGCGAAGGCGGCGGGTCATGGAGCTAGAACGCCTGGCCGATCGCGAAGCTGAAGGTGAGCTTGCTTCGGAAGCGATTGTCCCTGGCGGGTTGATACGTCGCCGGACACCCATTCGCGGGGACGTCCTGCGTGATCGTGACGACCGTCGTTACGGGATCAGGGAGAGAGAAGTGCGTCGGCACATCGTTGTTCGGGCTCACGCACAAGAGCGGCGCTCCCACGTAACTCGTTGCTTCGTAGTACAGCGGCCCGGCCGGCCGCCGGTAAGGGTTGTACCCGACCGCAACGCGCACGGGCCCGACGGGAGAGAATGCGGTCACCTGAATCCCCGGCGTGACCTTGAGCTTCACGCCGCCCAATGCCGAAGTGCTGCCGCGATTCCACACCTCTCCGGCGTCAGTGAACAGCGTGAGCTGCAGCAGCTCCGGAAGCAGGGGACTCCGGAGTCGCAGCTCGACGTTGCCGACGACCAGGCTGTTTCCGCCGACCGGAACAACTCTCCTTTGGATCCCACTGGTGTCCCTCACTACAGTGTCTGGCAGTCCGCTCGCGGCAGGGGGCACTACCTGAAATGGAGAAGCGGCGATGTAGATCGCCGATCCTAGCTCGTTCTGTGCAAATCCACGTACGGTTGTCGGGCCGCCGGCGTACAAACGCTCTGATGGTGGAATGAATCCAGTGGCTGAACCCAGGCTTCGCCCGTAAACGACGCCCCCACGAATCCGGAACGCGAGCACGTTTCCTCCACCCGCGTTGATATACCACGACGCGTCTCCGACGAACTTGTTGAACTGGAGAGCCGTGTCCGACAGAATCGCCGGCGAAGAATGACGCGCCTCGACGCGAATTATCGATCCGCGCGTCGGCGACAGCAGGCTGTTCGAGTTGTCCCGCGTCGCGGAGATGCTCAGTATCGCAAGCCGCTGAGTCTTCTCGACTCGCTGCCGCTCCTCGGCGTCGCACAAGTTGAACACCGCGCAGAAAAGCGCCGGCTGTGCTTCGGTGCGACCGAGGTCCATCGAGTAGCTGAGATTGAGGGGCGTCCGCGTAAGCGAGCGCCAGACCACCGACGCCACGCCTCCGATCGCAGTCGTCCTGCGATACGCGTTGTACTCCGACACGCTCTGGCTGTACACCGTGAGAGTCGGCACCGTCCTAAGTCCGAAAAACACGGGTTGGCGCAGAGTGGCGCCCACGTAATAACTGAGGAGATTGCTGAACACATCGTTCTTCGCCTTGGGACAGAACCCCGGCGCGCCATTGAGCGGACGGCCGATTCCAATCTTCGAGACTCTGGCGTTCAGATCGAGCCGGCGCGCGCCGTTCAGGAAGTTGTAATCAGTGTACTCGCTGGTGACGCGGAAGCAGTCGAGCGTCCCGTATCCCGCTCCTACCCGCGCCGCGTGCATCGGCGCCTCGGCGAGATTCGCGTAGAGCGTCACCAGGGAATCACGGCTCGAGTCCGGCGTAATCGAGACGTGCTGATACGCTTCGGTCTGATACAGAGCGCGCTGCGCGTCCACGATCTCGTCTTCGCGGAACAGCCGCCCCGAGTCGAGCCCCATGATGCGGCGCACGATTCTGGTCGGTATCTGCTGCTTCTTTCCCGCGAGGGGCGTTACCTGGATCTTGATTGCTGCAATCCTCGTTCTTGGTCCCGGCGTAACTGTCAGCGTGTCCCACGCGCTCAACGTGCTGTCGTTCACGGTGAAGCTGTTCACGGCATCTGCCCTTGGATGCCCGTTGTTGTGCAAGCGCTGGCGGAGGGTGTCCGCCGCGGCATCGATCGCGAAGCGGTCGAACCTCCCCCCTTCGCGCACGGGAAGGGCGCGGACTATCCCTGCTCTCTCCGGTACGGAATCCAGCCCGCGCAGGACGAAGGACCTGAGTATTATCGGCGGCCCCTCGTTGATCTTGAATCTTACCTCGACAGCGCCCGGCCCCAGCGGCTTGACGACGGTATCGACGGTCACTCTTGGATACCCCCGACGGCGATAAAGGATTATCAGCCGGGCGCGATCGTTCGGGAGCTCACTACGGTCCAGGCAATGTTTGACCGTGAAAGGCAGGTGGAGGTAACGCCGCGCCCACGCCGAGGGCGTCGTCACGATCGTCTTCGCGAGCTCGGCGTCCGAGAAGGCGTGGTTCCCCTCGAACACCAGGCGCATCACTTCCAGGTCCCCGCGCTGACAATCGATGTCCTGAGCGCGGGCGCTGCTGCCCCCAAGAAACGCTGCGAGAAACGCGAGTGCGGTGAGAGTCCCGAGCCGTAGTCCGCGTCCGCGCTTCACCCTTTCAGCACGCGGGCGCCCGGTGGCTGGCCGGGCGGCAGCTCGCGAGCGTAATGCGTCTCCGTCTCGGGCTCCGTTCTGTCTCCAGGCGTTCGCTTCGGAGGCGTCGTCGGCGCCCGAGCGAGCTCTCCCTGCGGAACGAGGGGCGTTCGCTGGATTAAGAGTTGCACAATGTAGAAGCCGGCCAAACCGACGGCGATACCGACCCCTACGGCGGGCAGTAGATCCTTGGCGCCAAGCTGACGGCGGTAATAGTATTCTGCGCTCACGGTGAGGCCTATTTCGGGGATCCGCGAAAGTTCTCGTATTTTGCCCCTTCATGTCAACGGTCAGAGCAATCGTATGCGGCGACTTTTCCTCCTCGTAATACCCGCCATCCTCGCCTGCGGCGGCGGTGGTGAATCGGCTCCCTCTCGTAAGACGATCATCGACTCGCGGGATACATACGATCCCAGGTCGCTCGATCCCGCGCTCTCCACGGATGTGCCGACGGGACGCGCAGTCGCGTATGTGTTCGATGGACTGACGCGCTTCACTCCTGA
>DASZZU010000256.1:0-5924 GCA_035544855.1 Gemmatimonadaceae bacterium
CGCTCCGCGGATCTGGATCTGTCCACCTCCACCCGGTGCACCGTTATTCATGTTGATGGACGCCCCAATGACTTTGCCCTGTAGCGCGCTTTCAAGGGACGGAGCAGGAACCCGTGCGAGCGCTTCCGAGCTCACCACTGCCACGGCGGTCGCAGCGTTTCTGCGCTCAACGGTCGTGGCCTGCCCCGTCACGATCACGCCCTCGAGCTCGAGCACGTCCTTCTCGAGCGCGAAGTCGGCGGTCGACGAGGCCGAGGGGATTCGCTGCGTTGTGCGCTTGTAACCAATGGCGCGAGCGAAGACGGTCACATCCCCGTCGGGGATTCGAATCCGATACTCTCCGCGCTCATTTGTCCGCACGCCAGCGGTCTGCCCCGCGAGTGCGACCAGAGCGTCCGGGAGAGGTTGGCCCGTTCCGGCAATGGTCACGCGGCCAGTAACTTCGCGGGATTGCGCCTGTGCAAAGGCGCTGCCGCTGAACACTACCAGCAGCAAAAGATAAAAAATGGACGTACGTATTCTGTTCATGCCTGTCTCCGGAGTTGGATGGGTGAGGCTTGCAGCACAGGCGCAGCAAGCCCGCTGCAGAGTAGTGGATCTCCGCGGGTCGATCTTATGAGTGCCCCCTATTTAGGGGCCCCCTCAACCGGTGTCAAGAGTGAAGGGGGAAACGGCACGATCGGTGCAAGCAATTTGTCTTTTTGCTTCGGGGAAAAAAAACGCCGGCTTTGAGCCGGCGTTTTCCGTTCATTCACCCCACAGCATCTTATGGAGTCTTGGGCCCCGCTGGCGCAGTCTTAGCAGGCGTCGAGGTCTTGTTCGTGCCGAAATCAACGACAGGCGGAACTTCCGTTCCCCCCGCAGCCTCGAAGTACGTTCGCGGCTTCGCACCGGTCACCTTCGCCGTGAGCGCCTGCGGGAAAGTCCTGATGTAAGTGTTGTAACTCTGGACCGCCTGGTTGTAATCGTTTCGCGATGTGGCGATGCGATTCTCCGTTCCTGTCAGCTCGTCCTGCAAACGCAGAAATCCCTGATCCGCCTTGAGCTGCGGATACGCCTCCGAGATGGCCAGCAGTCTTCCGAGCGCGCCGGTGAGCTGATTGTTGGCGGCCGCCATCTGGCCCGGATCACCAGTTTGAATCGCGCCCGCCAACCCGGTTCGCGCCTGCGCGACCTGCGTGAAGACCGCTTCTTCGTGCTGCGCGTAGCCCTTCACCGTGTTCACGAGATTCGGCACGAGATCGGCACGACGCTGTAGCTGCACCGAGATCTGCTTCTTCGCCTGCGCCGCGTTCTCGTCGTACTGCTGTATCTGATTGTATCCGCAACCGCCCACCGTCAGCAGCAGCGGTGCAATGGCGAGTACCATTCGACGTTTCATCTTGCTCAGTCCTCAGTTGGTGAGTGGCGGCACATCGTGCGCCCGAGCCCACTGTAATCTACCCTCGAAATTCATCCAGATAAGCCACCAGCCGCTCCATCGCCGCCAGATACTCCTCGAGAATTACCGACGCCTTGTCCCTCGAAAGCTTTTCGGTTCCGCGCGCGTGGCGAATTACCGTGATGAACGGATCGGGCGCGAAACCGGCGCGCCCGGCCACGCTTCGCGTGAGCTCCTCGTAATCCTGCGACGGCACCGCGCCGTGCATCCTCACGATGCCGCGGAAAATCACCATCAGCGTGCTCAGACTCTTTTCCAGAACCTCGAGCTGCAGCGCGGCGTCGCCACCTGCCCCCATGATCGCCTGCCGCAGCTGTAGCAGCTTTCCCATCGTCTGATGCTCGACCTGAAGCCGCAGGTCGGCCGGATTGACGCGTATGCCGTCGAAGGGCGGAGTTCCGTAAAGAACCCGGTGTCGTTCGAGAATGTCCGCGTATTCCATGGGAAAAATGTCCGCCGACGACCGCCATTCGCTCGTCGTGAAGGTCATCGGAGGCGGATTTCCATCCTCCGCCCACGCCTTCGACACCGCAGCAACCGCGCGGAGCCGGTCCAGCGGAAGAGCGTCCACGATCACCAGCACGTTGTAGTCGGACTTGTTCGGCCGGTGCTCGCCAGCGACCGCCGATCCAAACAGGACCACCGAGCGCAGTGCGTCTGCGTAGGCGAGCTGAAGCTGTCTGACCAATTCATCGAGTTTCATCATTCCCAATCCTTCTTAACGGAGGCGTGATCGCGCCTGTTTCGTTTTCTCAGTTCTCTCGACTGCATCACCAACTCGAGCCACCACCGCCGCCCCCGAATCCGCCACCACCACCGAATCCGCCGAACCCACCGCCTCCGCCTCCACCACCCCAGCCTCCGCCGCTGCTCCACCCGCCACGGCCGCCCCCGAATCCTCCAAAGCCTCCGGTCGGGATGATGATTGGGAGGCAGCCACTGCCACCGCACCCCCCCCTTCCCCGCCGCCGCACGTTGCTCAGGACAAAGAGCACGACGACGAAGATGATTAAGATCGCGTAGGGAGGAATTCCACCGCCGCTACTCGCAGGATAGTTGTCGGGACTCTGCACCATCGGCGGTGGCACGAGTGCGGTGTCGAGCGAAAAGTTGAATTCGTTCGCGAACCTCTGCGCCGTCCGGAGCGTCACCAGCTCCAGTCCAGTACTGTAGTCCTGCGCCCTGAACGACGGCGTTGCCTCTCGGCAAATGTCACCGGCGTCGGCATCAGTTATGAATCCCTCAGCGCCACGGCCAGTCGCGATGAAGCAATGACCTCGTCCGTCCTTGCTCGTTTCCTTCGGCACAAGAAGGATCACCGCACCCGCGTTCCGCGTCGGATCGCCCGGATTCCCGATCTTGCCGACCTTCCACTGGCGACCGATCTCGAGCGCTATTTCCTGGACGTCGCGTGTGCCGATATCGGGCAGTGTGACGATCGTGATCTCGCCCCGCGACTTCGCCCGCACATCCTGGGCGATGCGCTCCATGCGCTGCGCGGCGTCGGGCTGAATGACGTGCGCGAAATCGTTAACCAGTCCCGTCGGCGCCGGGATCTGGATGCCCTGCGGGAGAAGGAAGAGCGCTGCTAACCGAAGGACGGCGATCAGTTTAGCCGTAGACGGAAAACCCAACAGCAATGCGTTCAGGATTTGCTCTCCCTTGATTTCATGGTTCGAGAGGAGGTCTATTTAGCAGATGATTCACTTTCAAGTCAATCGCGTCGGCGCATTCGCCATTGTCGCGCTTTCTCTCGCGTGCGCTCCGGCCAACAGCAGCAAACAGGGAGCCGAAAGCGGCGCAACCACGCGTAAAGACACCGCGGTGGTTGCGTCCGCAGCCGCGGCAAAGGACTCGGATGGCGTCAAAGCCGACCTCGCCCGCATTCAGGGAAATCCAAATGCACCGGTCTGGGTGATCGAGGTCAGCGACTTCCAGTGCCCGTACTGCAAGCAATGGCACGACGAAACCTACCCGACTTTTCGCGACGAGTTCGTGCGCACCGGGAAGGTGCGGCTCGCGTACGTGAATTTCCCTCTCGCACAACACCAGTACGCCTGGCCCGCTGCCGAGTCGGCGATGTGCGCCGGAGCGCAGGGAAAATTCTGGGAGATGCACGACGCTCTCTTCAATACTCAGTCCAGGTGGGAGGCGCTGCCGGCGCCGGCAAGCTTCTTCGACTCTCTTGCGCGCGCCCAGGGCGTCGATGTCACGCGCTGGCGCCAATGCGTTCAATCCGGAAAGATGAAGTCGTGGATACAGGCCGATCACGATCGCGCTCAGACGGCAGGAGCGGGTTCGACGCCGAGCTTCATGATCGGCGACAAGCTCCTGGTCGGAGCGCAGCCGATCGAAGAGCTCCGCCGCGCGATCGATTCCGCGATGGTGAAGAGCAAGAAGACAACTCCTTAACTGCCTGCACGAGGCCAAGCACCCTTGAATTCGCTGTTGCGAATTCCCTACGCGCTCGCAGGCAATCTCGCGCACGCGCTGGTCCGCGTTGTTCCCAGCGGGGAATCCAAGTTTCAGCGCGGGTTGAGCGCTCGGCGGGGAATAATCGATCGGTACGAGCGGTGGTCATCAACATCTCGCGATACGGCTCGGCCGCTCGTCTGGTTTCACGCCCCTTCAGTAGGTGAAGGTCTTCAGGCCCAGCCCGTCATCGAGCTCGTGCGCGCGCGCAGGCCCGACGTTCAGATCGCGTACACGTTCTATTCTCCGAGCGCGCAACAGTTGTCGCAGTCCCTGAAAGCAGACTTCGCGGACTACTTGCCGTTCGACACGTTCGCTGATGCGGATACAATCATCGCTGCCCTCCGGCCCAGCGCGCTCATCTTCAGCAAGCTGGACATCTGGCCCGCACTCACCGAGCGGGCGGCGTCGGCCAATATCCCGGTAGGAGTCATCAGTGCGACTCTCGCTGAATCTTCCGGTCGCCGAGGACTCTTCGCGCGAGCGCTGCTGGCTGACGCATACCTCGCGATCGACCGCGTCGGCGCGATCGACGCAAAGGACGCCGAGCATTTCCGCGAGATGGGTGTACGGGCCGGGAGAGTCGAGGTCACCGGAGATACTCGATACGACCAGGTTTGGACGCGCGCACAGCGGGCGCCTTCTCCTCTCATTCAATCAATGCGCTCGTCACGGCCCACGCTTGTCGCCGGCTCGACCTGGCCCTCGGACGAAGAGCACCTCCTCAGGGCCTGGAGCAAAATCCGCGACAAGATTCCTGACGCGCGGCTCGTCATCGCGCCGCACGAATTGACGGCGGCCCATGTCGCATCTATCGAGAGCTGGGCTCGCAGCCGCAATTTGCGTCTCGCGCGGATCGACGCTCGTGACGCTTCGGACGCCGATGTCGTGCTCGTCGATCGCTTTGGGATTCTCGGCGATCTCTACGCGCTCGCGGATGTAGCCTATGTCGGCGGCGGATTTCATTCCGCGGGTTTGCACTCGGTCCTCGAGCCCGCTGCGTTCGGCGCGCCCGTTCTGTTCGGCCCCCGCAACGACAAGAGCCGCGATGCCCGGAATCTGATCGAGGCGGGAGGCGGTGCCGTCGTTACCGGAGAGGCCGACTTGTCACTGAGGTTGAGCGATTGGCTGGGATCCTTGCCGGCGCGCGACTCCGCTGGGGCAGCGGCACGTTCGATGGTTCAGGGCGGGATCGGCGCCGCCGAGCGCTCGTTTGCGCTGGTCAGCGCCTTACTGGATCTCTGAGAACCGGCGAGGGGTGCACCGGCGGCCGATAACCGACCGCGTTCGCACTCGGCTTGTGGACAAAGAATCCCTGCACCAGATGGACGCCGAGTGATTTCACCATATCGTACTCTTCCTTTCGCTCGACGCCCTCGGCGATGACCATCGCGCCGTGCTCGTTGGCGAAGCGGACCATCGTCTCCACCAGGTTCTGCTTGATGAAATTCTGATCGATGCAGTTGATGAGAGATATATCGAGCTTGATGAAGTCGGGCTCCAGGTTCGCGATCGAGCCCAGACCGGCGTAACCACTCCCGGCGTCGTCGACGGCGAAGCGATAGCCCTCGTCACGGAATTCCTTCAGCCGGCCCCGGAATTTCGGATAGTCCTTGATGGCGGTGCGCTCGGTGATCTCGATCACCACGCGGGTGGGGTCTTTCACGTTGAGCGCTTTCACGTCGAATGAAGGATCCGCGAAGTCCGCCGGATCGACATTCATGAAGAGGAGCTCGCCGTCCTTGAGGAGCTTTCCCATTCCTTCGATCGCGCGTTCCCGGCACAGCCGGCTCAGATCCCAGATGAGATCGGACTGCGCCGCGATCTCGAACATCACTTCCGGACTGCGCATGCTGCGCATCGTTCCGCGAGCGAGCGCCTCGTAGCCGAACACCTTCTGGTTGTCGGTGATGACGATGGGATGGTATTCGATGTAGAGTCCGCGGCTGCGAAGCGTTTCGCGAAGGTCGGAAAGTTTCTTTGCCTGCTCGCGGTGCTCCAGGCTCTTCGA
>DASZZU010000257.1:0-3954 GCA_035544855.1 Gemmatimonadaceae bacterium
GAGCTTGCCTGGCTTGACCTTTGGGGCGAGGATTTTCCAGAACTCGATCACGATGTTTTCCGAGGTCGGGATGACGTCGCGCATGAAGGGGACGTCGAGATTGAAGTTCTTGTGATCCACGACGTCGACGATCTCCTTCTCCACGATTGCCTTGAGCTTGGAAAGATCGCATACGTACCCGGTCTTTTCGTCGATATCGCCTTCGACGGAGACGTCGAGTGTATAGTTGTGCCCGTGCCAGTTCGGGTTGTTGCACTTCCCAAACAGCTTCGCGTTCTCGGCGTCCGAGAGCGACGGGTTATGGACGCGGTGGGCGGCGTTGAACCGCATACGGCGGGTGACTGTTACGGGCGGCATGTTTAGGGTAAGATATCGCAGAGCTTCGCCGCAGGTCAGATCGTTCGTATAACCGAAAGAACGTTAGCCGCAGGTCGGAGTGCTCTTTTTACAAAAAGAAGCTCCGCCGGTGACGGCGGAGCTTCAGAGAAAATAGGACGGAGAGGTTTTTTGAAGCCCGGTCGAATTTTTGAGGCCCTCACCACGCCTACCGTCTTCCCCGCACTGGGGCATGACGTCAGCGAAGTTTATTGGACCCACTCGAAGGACTTGTTGGCTCAAAAAGTTAGTTCTCCGCCCCAACGATGATGCCGACAATTTTGTTGCTGCTGGTGCATTACTGACTATCTGAACTTACTGGTCGTCACACTCAAGGTCAACGATTCTTCCCATGGATTTAGGCATAATCGCAGCGATCGCAATGCTCGTGGTTTGGGCAATTATCACCTTCACTACATCGGCTCCCGGATGGATTCACATTCTGCTCACGATGGGAATGTCTCTCCTCATCTACCGCATCGTTGTGCGGGGTACGCGCGGTGTGGACCGCGGCCGCAAGAGTGATGGTCAGCCGCGGAGTTGATGGATAACCGCGGGCGGTACTCTTACGGGAGCGAAGGACCCGCGACCGCTGTGGCCGAGAAGCCGCTCCCGCTTTCGGCGGACAAAAAAAAGCCCGTGCTGGTGACCGGGGCTGCCGGACTCGTCGGCATCCATACGTGTCGGGAGCTGACAAAAAACGGCTGGCAGGTGAGGGCGCTGATCAGGGATCCCGCGCGAGCCGCGATGGCGCTGGGACAGCTCCCGGTCGAATTCAGAGTCGGTGACGCGCGCGATGCTACTACGCTCAGGAGCTCTCTCAGCGGATGCGGCGCGGTGGTTCATCTCGCCGCGATCGCGATCGAGAAGAAGGGCGAGAGCTACAGGGAATCGAACACAGCTGCGACGGAGCGGCTGATCTCGGCTGCGAGAGCCGAGAACGTGCAGCGGATCATCTTCATGTCGCAGAACGGCGCCGACAGCAGGTCGCCGTATCCGTTCCTCCGCAGCAAGGGCGTAGCGCAGGACTCGATCAAAACGAGCGGCCTCCGTTGGACGATCCTCCGGCCGTCCGTGATTTTCGGCCCCGAGGATCAGTTCGTGAACGTCCTCGGCAGACTTATTCGGCTCACGCCGAAGATCTTTCCGCTTCCCAATGGCGGGAAGGCGCGGTTTCAGCCGATTGCGGCGGACGACGTCGCGCGAGTAGTTCGCCTCTCCCTCGAGAAGAAGGAAAGCGTTGGTCAGGTATACGAGCTGGGCGGGTCTGTGCCGCTGACATTGCGGGAGATGACCGAGCGGATACTCGTCGCAATGGGAACGGATCGTAGGCTCGTGCCGGTGCCGGTCAAAGTGCTCCGACCGATCGTGGCGCTCGCTCAACGCATACTTCCGAATCCGCCCGTCACGTCTGGTCTGTTGGATTTGCTCTCGCTCGACAACACCGTCGCGAACAACGCGCTTACAGAGACATTCAAGATAGTGCCCGTTCCGTTCGCGGGGGACGAGCTTCAGTACCTGAGGCGGATTACGGCGCGAAATGCTCTCAGGTCGCTGTTCGAGCGTAGGTAGGCTCGGGCATCCCGCTCACCGGACAGAATCGCAAGTCTGCGTTTACAGTTCGCGCCGATTGAGAAGCTGGTGCGCGTAATCCACCGCCCTCGCCGTCAACGCCATGTAGGTGATGCTCGGATTCTGGTTCGCGGTCGACGTCATGCACGCGCCATCGGTCATGAACACGTTGGGCACATCCCACATTTGGTTGTGGGCGTTCAGTACTGAAGTTTTCGGATCGCGGCCCATGCGCGCGGTACCCGTCTCGTGGATCACCAGCCCTGGCGGGTTGTCGTCTTTGAACGGCTTGATGTTGGTCGCGCCCAACGCCTCTAACATCTCCGTGGCGCTCACAACCATATCCTCCTGCATTTTCTTTTCGTTGTCGCTGTAAACGCAGTTCACGCGCAGCGCCGGGATGCCCCACGCATCGACGAGATGCGGATCGAGCTCGATGTAGTTCTCATGGCGCGGAAGCATTTCGCCAAAACCGTCAAATGTCATCTCCCACGGCCCGAGATCGCCGATGAGTGATTTCTTGAAAGCCGCGCCAAAGCCCGGCGTTTCCGATCCCCTTTCCCAGCCGGGACGCTCGGCGCGACCCTCGAACCCGTATCCGCGCAAAAATTTCGGATGCCTGGTTTTAAGGTTGCGGAAGCGCGGGACATAAATCGCATCGGGGCGGTTGCCGATCTCTCTGCGGTCCCTTGCCCAGGGGAGCGTACCGGTCGCTCCGCCGCCCATGATGTGATCCATCAAATTGTGTCCCAGCTCTCCGCTGGAATTGCCCAGGCCATTCGGGAATTCGCTCGTCGCGGAGTTGAGAAGGATCCGCGTCGATTCCATCGCCGAAGCGTTGAGAAAGATCACCTTCGCGTTGACGTCGAACATCTGCCTCGTGTTCGCATCGATCACCCGGACGCCGGTCGCCCGGCGCTTCACCGGATCGTAGATCACGCTGTGCACCACGCTGAAGGGCCTGAGCGTTAAGCGTCCTGTTTTGCGCGCGGCGGGAAGCGTCGCGTTGATGCTGCTGAAGTAAGAGAGCGTGATGCATCCCCGCGCACAGTGCCCGCACAGGTGGCATTTCTGACGACCGCCGTGATCCTCCGTCAACACCGCTAGGCGCGCATTCGTGATTACCCGCTCACCACCAAACTTCGCGAGCAGAACATCTCGCGCCTTCTGCTCCGCCGCGTTCAGCGGCCAGGGAGTTTGGAACTCGCCGTCCGGCAGATGCGGGAGGTTCTCACGACGTCCCTGTATGCCGACGAACCGCTCGACGTAACTCCACCACGGCGCGAGATCCTTGTACCGAAGCGGCCAATCGACGCCGAAACCCTCTTTCGCATTCGCCTCGAAGTCGAGATCGCTCCACCGGTAGACGCACCGCCCCCACATGATGGAGCGTCCTCCAACCTGCCGCCCGCGTATCCAGTAAAAAGGCTTGTCTTCGGGAAACGAGTACGGGTTGTCGAGATCGTTGACGAAAAACTTGGAGGACCACTCGTCGCACGCACCGGTATGCCTTTGGATGGGCTGATAGCGCTCCACTCGTTTCCGGTCGCCCATTCCCCTGTAGCGCAACTCACCCGGAAGCACGTGTTCGACGTAATCGACCGCGGGATCGATCGGCCGCCCTGCTTCGAGCACGATCGTGCGCAGTCCGTGTTCAGTAAGCTCTTTCGCCGCCCAGCCACCGGAGATGCCCGAGCCAACCACGATTGCATCATAGGTCATTGGAGACATGGTCAGACCGCCGGAGTGAATGGCACGTTGCCCTGATATCCATTGAAGTACATCTGCACCTTCAGGATGTCCTGCTCGACAGGTTTGGATGTGAAGTAGCCATAGACCGTGAGCGCCTTGAGTCGCGCGAACGCGAGCCCGCCCCCAGTCTTGTCACCACTCGCACCATCGAGCGCCGTCATGAGCTCGACTTTCTTCGCTGCCGGCAGGTCGACAAATCGAGATGAGCCCATCGCCGCCGCACGCGTATCGATGTCGCGCAGACCTGCGAGGAAC
>DASZZU010000258.1:0-10909 GCA_035544855.1 Gemmatimonadaceae bacterium
CGACCGCCGGTCATAAGGACGCCGTGTGTGTCGCGAATCAGTCTCAGACTCATCGGGAACCCAGCGGCAATCTGATCCACCGCGTATCGCAGCGCTGAAACGTAGCGCGACACTTCGCGGACATCCTCGACCGGTACGCCAGGTGAGTCGCTATTCTCGTACTCGAGGAGCTCGGTCAGCGTCGATTGGATTCCCTCGATCTGACTCGAAAGCACGGCTTCCTTCCGCACATACATATAGAGGAGGCGGTCAGGATCGAGACTGCGGGAGAGACCGTCTAGCCTGCCGAGCGAATTGCTGGCCCGCTCAAGAAGACCCCCGATGTTTCCCGACAAGTCGAGGGGCGGCTTCGGTGGGAGCTGGGCCGGAATGAACGCGGAGTATCCGTCAGGCCCGGCTTGCTGTTGTACGAGGGGCCCCGCTCGGGGTGAGGCCTTTGAAAGGATTCCAACGGGGGTTTCCATTGGGGCCGTTTGCTGGGTCGGCTTTAGATGTTGTCGGTCAATTTAAAGAAAACTGCCCCATATTTCAATTGTGCGCACGAAGAGGCCGCTGGGAAGGCCGCTTCGCGATAGCGCAATGCCCATCTCGCCGCACTCAAACTTCATACGTGTCTCTTGGCCGGACCTCGGCTGTTTTGACGCTGGGAGACAAATATTGCGTCCCATTGAGGGAAGTGCAGGCCCTGGCGAGGCTACACCTCTCGGGTTTCGACGCTTATTGCGTTGGCTTGCTGTTTTACGGATTGGCATCCACAGTGTGCGGCTACCTGTGGTTCAAGTCACGCTATATCCCGAGAGCATTGGCTGCCTGGGGTGTGATCTCGTCTGCATGGTGCGCGATGTGTACTTTCGTTTTCATCATTTCCCCCGATTTCGCCAAGGTGGTCAACCTGTGGTGGTTCGATTCCCCTATGGGTATTTTCGAAATCGTGACAAGCTTTTGGCTTCTGTTCAAGGGATTGAAGCCAGATGGAACCACTGATGCTCAGCTTCGCGTATCTAACCAGAGGTCTACGTCCTTATGATGATGCTAATGATTCGGATTGCCAAGTCGTCGGTTTTAGGTTTTTTCCTGGCGCTCGTCACAATCGCGTGCAGCCGCAGCGCGGATTCAAATCAGGACAGCGCACAGACGGCGCAGAGTGGCCAGACGCCGAGCCCCGACGCTCCGATCATGCTCCGTGGCACGGTGACGAGCGTCTCGGCGAATCAACTCGTCCTCAAGTCCGACACCGGCGCCGTCACGGTGACATTGGCGCAGCCGTTTCATTTCTATTCGCGCGCTCCAAGTGATCTTTCGCACGTCAAGGAGAGCTCCTTCATCGGCGTGACGACGGTGAAGCAGCCTGATGGTTCGGAGCGGGCGACCGAGATTCACGTTTTCCCCGAAGAGCTACGAGGGCTGGGCGAAGGAAGTCGCATGATGGCGCCGGATACGAGCGCTGGCCCGAGCCGAATGACGAACGGCAACGTGTCCGCCTCGCGTATGACGAACGGGACGGCGTCGCAATCGAGGATGTCAAACGGCAACGTAAGCAGCACCGACGGGTCGAGCCTCGTCGTCCAATACGCGGGCGGTTCTCAGAACGTAAAGGTCCCGCCGAATACGCCGGTTACCGAGTTAAAGCTTGCCTCGAAAAATCTGGCCGTCGGGGACCAGGTGGCCGTGCTGGCGAAGAAGGCTCCGGATGGATCACTAACGGCTGACAAGGCCATATCCACGTCGAAATGAGAGTGAACCTGAACTGATTATCCCGCATTGGCTTCCCGCCAATGCGGGATTTTTTTTTGATGCACGGCAGGGACGCGGGTCCGCTAAGCGCGCCGAGTTCAAACCCTGCCGAGTTATACGATGTCCAACAACTGCCCGTATAAACGAATCCTGGCGGAGGACACATGAGGAAGATTGTTCTGTTTCTGGGGCTGCTCGCGATCCCGAGAGCTTCCTGGCCTCAATCGGACGCACGCCCGGAGATTCTGGTGCTCGGGACGTATCACATGTCGAATCCGGGACACGATATCCACAACATGCAGGCCGACGATGTCCTATCGCCGAAACGCCAGCAAGAAATCGCGCAGCTGATCGAAGTCTTGAAGAGGTTTCATCCCACCAAGATCGCGATTGAAGCCGATGTCGGAAGCTCGCGCGTGGCGCAAGAGTATTCCGACTACCTCGCGGGAAAGTATGCGCTGTCGCGCAACGAGATCGATCAAATCGGATACCGCTTGGCCAAGGAGCTTGGCCATCACGCGGTCTACCCGGTCGATGTCGACGGTGATTTCCCGTGGCAACGGGTCGTCAATTACGCGAAGGCCAATGGCATCGCAGAGAAGTTCGATGCAATCAATGCGGGCTGGGGCACGCTGGTGAAGGAGCAGGGCGATTTCCTGGGATCGCATACCGTGCTCGAGACCCTGCAGTTTATGAATTCCGACTCGAGGCCGGCAAGAGACATGTCCTTGTACTTCGCCACTGTGCGTTACGGAGATCCTTTCGACTATGCAGGATCTGATTTAGTCGCCGCCTGGTATCAGAGAAATATTCGGATTTATCACAATATCGTCGCGCTGATCGATTCTCCGAACGAGAAGATTCTCGTGATCTATGGGTCCGGTCATCTCGGATGGCTACGGGAGGATATCGCGAATGACTCGGCAGTAAAGTTACGGAAGCTAGGCGACTTGACCGGGCAGCAATAAGACAGCGCGGTGTTGAGTTCGGGAATCAGACGTTGGCACCAAGGGAGCGATACTTCGTCAAGCTGCGTTGTGTTTTGTAGCATAGATTCGCACGCACCAGAACTGAGCCGTTAGACTGCGACCACACCGTCAAGTCCGTTTGGAGACCTCTATGAGAGACTGCTCGATCCAGCTCACGAATCACCCCGGCGACCTCGCCCGAGTAGCGCAGGCGCTCGCCCGCCGCGGCGTCAACATCAAAGCTCTCGCAGCAATATCCGTCGGCGGCGTGGCGATGGCGCGCATTCTCCCAGATGATATCGTGGTAGCGCGCGGCGCGTTCGAGGCAGCGAACATTCGGTTCACGGAGGGCGAAGTCCATCTCGTAACGCTCGAAAACAAGGCCGGTGTACTGGCCGATGTCACGAACCGACTCGGCGAGGCTGGCATCAATCTCGAGGCGATTTACGTAACCGGCATTGCGGATGACCTGATCGAACTGGCGATCGTCAGTGACAATCCCAAGAAAGCGAAAAAGATTCTTGAAGAGTTCTGATGAATACCAGGAAGATCATCATCAGCGCAGTCCTGCTTATCATCGGCCTGCCGGTGGTGTTGTTCCTGATTGCTGGCGTGTCTTACTACGCGCTGATGTCTTCCTACGCCCCGAATCGAATCAACGGCACCATCGTCTCCTCGGGCCAGAAGCGCGAGTACCTGCTCTATGTCCCAAAGAGCTACGACCGCGCGAAGCCGACACCGCTCGTAATTGGCCTGCACCCCGCCGCGCTGTGGCCGGCCATTACAATGGAAGCAAGCGGCTGGAACAAGCTGGCCGAGAGCCAAGGGTTCATTGTCGTCTACCCGTCGGGAACGACGCTCAGCGGCAGCGGCACCGGCGTGTTGCCCTTCAGGGTCTGGATGATGGAGCCGGATACCGTTCTGAATGCGGATGTCAGATTCATCTCGGAGTTGATCGACACGCTGGAGGCGACCTACAACATCGACCCGACCAGGATCTATGCAAACGGGTTGTCCAATGGCGGAGGCATGGTCTTCGGGCTGTCCTGCATGCTATCCAATCGGATCGCCGCGGTTGGAGCGGTGGCAGCTGCTCAAGTACGGTCATTTAGCTGGTGTAAGGATTCCACACCCGTACCGATGATCGCCTTTCATGGAGCCGCCGATCGGTGGGTACCGTTCACCGGCGCTCCGCCTGGCTGGCTGAACCCCAGGCCGTTTCCGAACGTCGGGACATGGGCGGCGAATTGGGCGCGGAGAAACAGATGCGCGGAGAAGCCGGTCGAATCCGCGGTGGCGGCGGACGTCACCCGCCGCGAATACACGAACTGTGCTGAGAACGCGGCGGTCGTGCTCTACATCATCAAAGGAGGAGGCCATGCCTGGCCTGGCGGCAACAAGCCACTGCCGGCATGGATGGTCGGGCGCACCAGCCGCAGCATCGACGCAACGGGTCTGATGTGGGCGTTCTTTCTCGCGCATCCACTTCCGAGGAAGTAGCAAGGCCGCGCGCTCCTATGCCTTTCGGACGCTCGATCCTGCTGGCGGCAGCGCGAAGCCCGACGCTCAATGATTTCGCTCTTCGGAGCGCATTTGTGAAGCGGGCGACGCGGACATTCATGCCGGGCGAGCACGCTGATGATGCGCTGGAAGCGGGCGCTGCCATCGCCGCGAGCGGCCGCGGGCTGATCTTCACGCAACTCGGGGAAGCGATCACCAGCGCCGAGGCTGCGGTCCTAGTGCGCGATCACTATTTACGTCTCTTTGATCAGATTCGCGCAACGGGGCTTCCGACACAGGTCAGCGTCAAGCCGACGCAACTCGGTCTCGATCTCTCTTTTGATGAATGCGAGCGCCATCTGCTCGCGCTGGCGGCCAAGGCGGAGGAAACTGGATCGGCGCTCTGGTTAGACATGGAAGACTCGAGCTACGTGGACCGAACGCTCCAGCTCTACGTCGCGCTGAAGAGAAATCACCCTTCTACGGGCATCGCGCTTCAGGCGTATCTGCGTCGCACGCCTGAGGATCTGGCGCGGCTGATGCCGCTCAAGCCGGTGATCCGACTCGTGAAGGGAGCGTACGACGAGCCCAGGGGAGTGGCGTTCGAGAAGAAGAGAGACACCGACCGCGCGTATTACGCGCTCGCTTCACAAATGGTGGACGGAGCGCGTACGGGCGGCTGCTTTCCCGTTTTCGGTACGCACGATCTCGCGCTGATCGCGCGGATCGCCGAGCGGGCGGCGGCGTCAGGCGTCGGCAAAGGCAAGTATCAGATTCACATGCTGTACGGGATTCGCGACTCCGCCCAGCGCCGCCTCGTCGCTGAAGGGCACATCGTGAAGACGCTTGTCAGTTATGGAGCGGCATGGTATCGCTGGTACATGCGGCGCCTGGCCGAGCGTCCGGCCAACGTCTTGTTCGTCGTGAAGTCATTGTTCGCGTGAGGTCGCGTTCAAGGACGGCAGTAATACCAGGAAGATCGTGATCGGCGCGGTAGTTCCTTCGTGAGCACCGCTTCCGACCAGAGCAACGCCTCGGGACCTGGTTCGCAGTAACTTTGGCTCGTCCGACGCGTAGGGTGTTCTCTATCGATGGGAGTTCTCATGACTCGACCCTCCAAAGTCTGGCGGGTGGCCGCGGCGCTCTTCGTCCTCATCAACGTGGCAGGCGTGGGTTACGCCGTCGCGGTGGGCGAGCCGGTCCATGCCGCCGTCCACGTCGCTCTGCTCCTCGGCGCGTACCTGGGGTGGCGCCTCGGGCCATGGGCACGGCGACAGAGTCCAGCGCCCGCGCAGCTGGCCGATGGGCGCCTCGAGTACCTTCAGCAATCGGTGGATGCCGTCGCGCTCGAGGTGGAACGCATCGGCGAGGCCCAGCGCTTTAGCGACAAACTCCGCGCGGAACGAGGCGAGACCTCTCCGCTGAAAAAGCTACCACCGGAGGAGTAATGGAAACGTCGAGTGTAACCGCTGTCGCAGGCACAGCCAGCCGCCGCCGTGCTTGGCTTGGCGTATCTGGCGCTTCTGGAAGGGCCGCCATGACATCACACTGTTGATTGTCGGTGTGGTTCACCTGCTGCTTCACAGAACTGCGAGGACAAACCCATTTGCTCCCACTAACACTCTATGGGCAGTATGGGGTCTGGCGGAGTATCCGCGAGCTGCTAGTACCCAAGGTGATGCAGGCAGTCCGCTGATTGCGCGCGTGCGCGGTCGTGCGTAGCCTTCGACGCACCAGAATTCCTCGCGACGAAACTTCGGCCGTAGTCGCGTCAGCGTTGTGGCCGACGGTGCTGGTAGAGAATGGAACAGGTGACATCGCCTCGTCTCGACAGCCAGAAATCGCTCTTTCAACTCCGACAAAAATGTCAGTGACCAAAGCGTACGCGGCCCAGGGCCCGGACACGCCTCTCGCTCCTTTCCAGATCGATCGCCGGGAGGTGCGGCCGCATGATGTGCAACTCGAGATTCTCTACTGTGGCGTATGCCACTCCGACCTGCACATGGCGCGCAACGAGTGGAAGCAGACGATTTATCCCATCGTTCCGGGCCACGAGATCGTGGGCAAAGTGACCGCCGTTGGCGACAAGGTCACGAAATTCCGACGGGGTGATGTCGCCGGCGTCGGAGTCATGGTCGATTCGTGCCGCGAGTGCAGCAACTGCCGGAAGGGTCTCGAGCAGTACTGCAAAGTGGGCATGGTGGGAACGTATAGCGCCCGTGACAGAATCAGCGGCGATGTCACGCAGGGCGGCTATTCAAAGCAGATCGTAGTGCACGAGGATTTCGTGCTGCGCGTGTCGGAGAAGCTGCCGCCAGCCGAAGTCGCGCCACTTCTGTGCGCCGGCATCACGACTTACTCGCCGCTTCGTCATTGGAAAGTTGGCAAAGGCCACAAGCTGGGCGTGGTAGGACTTGGTGGCCTCGGCCACATGGCAGTGAAGCTCGGAGCTTCATTCGGGGCCGAGGTAACGATGCTCAGCACCTCGCCCGGAAAGGAAAGGGATGCGCGACGCCTGGGTGCGCACAAGTTCGCGCTCACAAGTGATGCCGCGCAGCTCAAGGAACTGGCTGGATATTTCGACTTTATCATCGACACCGTTTCGGCAAAGCACGATTACAACCTGTATCTCCATTTGTTGGACACCGATGGCGTGATTATCTGCGTCGGCGCACCGCCAACGCCCGCCGAAGTGGCGGTGTTCAGCCTGATAGGCGGCCGACGCAGCCTGGCAGGATCGGGGATCGGCGGCATTCCCGAAACGCAGGAGATGCTAGACTACTGCGCGGAACACGGCATCACCTCCGACATCGAGCTGATTGACATTGCGTCCATCAACAAGGCCTACGAGCGCATGCTGAAGAGCGACGTACGCTACCGGTTCGTGATCGACATGGCGTCGTTGACCTGAGCCTAACGGAACCGTTCGTCGAGTCTTCCTAACTGGAGCACACCCATGCTACGACATCTTATTCTGCTGCTCGCAGTCATTCTGCCAAGTACCTCGAGCAGGAAACCAACGATGTCTTCACGTCCGCTGGACGTGGATGAGCGAATCGTCGGACGGTGGGACATCTCCATTGCGGCGCCAGACGGTGTAAAGCCATCGTGGCTGGAGATCGAGCGATCCGGACGCGACGCAGTGGTCGGTCGCTTCGTCGGAATCGTGGGTAGCGCGAGACCTGTCTCGGTAATCGCGGCGAACGCGGACTCCCTGAGCTTTTCAATTCCTCACCAGTGGGAAGACGGAAACGGCGACCTCACCGTTCGCGGTAAGCTGCTGGGCAGCGGACTGATCGGCGTCATGACGTTCCCGGATGGAAAGAGTTATCCCTGGACGGCGGTCCGCGCTCCGCGCCTCGATAGTCGATCAACACCGGTATGGGGCGCGCCGGTCAGACTGCTGCATGCAAACGACCTCGGCGGCTGGCACCCCAGCGGATCGCCGAATCAGTGGAGCGTCACCAATGGCGTACTGCGCAGTCCGCGGTCGGGGACCAATCTCGTGACGGATCGCAAATTCGGAGATTTCAAGCTTCACGTCGAGTTTCGCTACCCGAAAGAAAGCAACAGCGGCGTATATCTTCGCGGCCGGCACGAGGTGCAGATCCAGGACGATTTCGGCAACGAGCCAGCCAACGATCGCTTCAGCGGCATCTACGGCTTCATTTCGCCGAGCGTGATCGCGGCCAAACCAGCGGGCGAGTGGCAATCGTACGACATCACGCTGGTCGGGCGAATGGTCACCGTAGTCGCGAATGGACGACAGGTCATATGCAATCAGGAGATTCCGGGAATCACGGGTGGGGCGCTGGACAGCAATGAGGGCGCGCCCGGACCGCTGTTCCTGCAGGGCGATCATGGGCCGATCGAATACCGGAACATCGTGATCACACCGGCGAGGTAATCAGAAATCTTCTCTGGCTCGCCCAGGCGTGCGGCAGAAGTACTTTGGAACGAACTGATGCTCATTCGAAAGAGTGTGGAAGCTGATTTCGAAGCGATGTTGGCAATCGTCAACGACAGCGCACATCCGCTGTATCGCATCGGTTTCGGCCGTCGCTACTCGGCCAAACGATGAGCGAACAACCACGCGCGCGACAGTCCGGGATTTACATTCTCTCGATTCTCCTTGCTGCAGTACCCTTCGCCTTCGCGCTCATTCGCGCTTTTCAAACCGGCACTGACTTCCGCTACCTGTGGATGGCGATCGCAGCATTAATTGGCGCGGGATTGGTGATGGTCATTGGAAAGGCGCGCGAGGGAAGACGGAATGTCGTGCTCGCGCTGTCGGCCGTCGCTTTTCTCACGAGTACGCTCCTTACAGTATTTATGGGGAGGATGTTCGGAGCCAGGTCAGCGACGGGGATCTGGGTAGTTGCGGTCGCCTTTGGTTTGTTTTCCGCGACAGGCCAGTCGCTCTACACACTCTCGCGTCCACGAGAAATCTGATCCAACCTTCGGGGATACCTACGTGAGACCAATATCGGGACGTTTGGCACTGATCAATTGTCTTTCAGTGATAACGCTTGCGCAGGTTGCCAAATCGCAACAAACGCCCACAAATCCACCAGCTGATGAACGGTTCAAAGCCGATATTCTCGTAATCGCGCCACACCCCGATGACGAGTCGACCATCGCGGGCTACCTGGCTAAAGCTGTACTCGACGAGCACCGGCGCGTCGCCGTTGTCGTCACCACCCGCGGCGATGCAGGACAGAACCTCGTCGGTTACGAGCAGGCGCGTTCATTGGGTGAGATACGCGAGATCGAGACGCGACAGGCGCTGGCCTCGATCGGCGTCAATCACGTTTTTTTCCTTCGTGCCCCGGACACGCCTGGACAGGATGTCGCCGATGTATTGCGTTCGCTCGAGACATCGAACCACGGCAGCTCACTCGGCGAGGCAGTGCGATTCATTAGACTGACCCGCCCGGAAGTGGTGATCACCATGTTGCCCGCTACAGTCGTTGGCGAAAACCATGAGGACCATCAGGCAGCGGGCGTAATTGCCACCGAGGCCTTCGACCTCGCGGGCGATCCGACGTGGTTTCCTGAACAAGTCGCAGCACCCGAAGACCGACTGTGGTATGGCAACCTGATGGAAGGACTGCGCGCATGGCAGCCCAAGAAACTCTACTACTATACTGATGCGTCGCACCTCGACTTCGTAAAAGGCAAAGGCCCGGAATATTCGATGACCGCGGTGTCGCCGTCGCAGCACGTCTCCTACGCGCGGCTCGCGGCCAGGGAGCTGTCGTTCCATCGCACGCAGTATGGCGACGATCCGGCAAAGGCTCTCGCGGCGAACAACCTGCATGATTACGAACAGCCACTGCCGTTTGTACTCGCCAAGTCGTTGGTAGGCGGCGCGGTTACCGGTGACATCATGGACGGAGTTGGGTCAGGGCAGATCCCATTCGCACCCGTGCGCGGATACCGCCCGCCCGAAAATGCGCCCGGCTTGTCGATCGAGCTGGGCGAAGGATGGGCGTTCTACAGGCGCTTTTACCCAGCGCACAATCTCGACATTATGCCCGGGCTGCTCTCGCCAGAGCTCGGTGTCGGAAGCGGACAGGCTTTCCCAGTTCTGCTGTTATTCCACAACGCTACGGTGAATTCGGTCACCTTCCATTTGCGAACGCAGCTTCCGCAGGGCTGGGCTGTGGATAGTACTTCAGCAGAGCACGCGCATCCCTGGCCAATGAGCGCTTTCACTGCCGCTGCGCACGACGACTTCGGGGTGCGGATACGCCTCGTGGCACCGAGACTCCAGAAAGCTCAATGGCAAACGCTTTCCTGGACCGCTGATGCTGACGGGCGGCAAATCGGACCGGTGACGCTTAGGGTTTATGTCGGAGGACAATAGGATGCCGGGAGACACAATGGTAAAGCCGAAAGATGCGTCCGTCTCGAGCGACCCACACGACCTCCAGCGATTTGTGCGAGCGCAAGCGGTGGACTACGACCGCGCGCTCTCGGAACTGCGCGGCGGGAGTAAACGTTCGCACTGGATGTGGTACATCTTCCCGCAGTTCGACGGGCTGGGTCACAGCCCGATGTCGCATCGATACTCCATCAAGAGTGTGGCCGAGGCTCGGGCATATCTCAATCATCCCGTCCTGGGTCCACGCCTGCGCGAGTGTGCCGCGGTCGTGCATAGCATCGTGGGACGTTCGGCGCTCGACATCTTTGGGTCGCCGGATGACCTCAAACTGCGCTCCTGCGCAACCCTGTTCGCTCGCGTGTCACACGACGCGGTCTTCGAGCAATTGCTTCAGAAATACTTCCACGGTAAGCCGGACGAGGAAACGCTTCGCCGATTGCGCGCCGCGTCCGAAGTGGCTTAATGGTTCGCCTTTTATGGATTCGTTAATCAATCGCTCGTCATGATGAAGAGCGGTGCACCGTCAAACTCGTAGATCGGCCGCAAGCGCTCCACATTGTAGTACTTCTTGACGTCGACGGTTTTCTTCTCCGACGTCACGCTCGTGATCGGAACGCTGTCGTAAAAGCCGCGGTGAACACTCACGAGACGGCCGAATTGCTTCTTCAGGATCAAGTCGAGCGCGAGATTGCCGAACGCCATCGGCACGATCGAGTCGAGCGCATCCGGATCGCCCGAGCGAACGAGATAGCCGAGCCGCTGGCTGACGACGTCGATCCGGCGGCCGTTGTTGTACTTGGGTGAGTACTCCTTGAGCGCG
>DASZZU010000259.1:0-2287 GCA_035544855.1 Gemmatimonadaceae bacterium
GGCGGAAGCCGCAACGCATCCATGGCGATCTCGATCTTCCGATCCAGATCCCACGCGTTCGCGGCGTCGATCTTCTCCTGAACCTTTGCTTGGCTGTCGAGCAGCTTCGTCATCTCGTCGTCCGACATCGGCTCGGCGAATTTGTTCGAGATCTCCTCGAATTTCCTGAGCAAATCGCGCGTAGGCTTCACCGATACCTCGACGTTTTCCCTGACGTTCTTGGAAGCATCGAGCTGCGGCTCCTGCGACAGATATCCGATCCGCGTTCCTTCATGCGGCCATGCTTCGCCCTGAAAGTCGTGATCGACACCGGCCATGATGCGCAGCAGCGACGACTTGCCCGCGCCATTCGCGCCGAGGACACCGATTTTGGCGCCGGGATAAAAAGACAACCAGATCCCGCGCAGGATCTCCCGCGATGGCGGGACGACCTTGCGCAGGTCTTTCATTACATAGATGAATTGTGGAGGCATCCGTACAATTTATCGCACTCGGCAAGTCGGGCGTTTGCCGGTGCGGCACCGGAGGATGCTAGTCCGAGTTCTTGGGATCCCCGAGCATCGCATGATCGTGGTCCATCTTATGGTCGTCGTGCCAGATGGACTTGAGATCGTTGTCGGCAAAGGCAGTGGCGTGGAGCATCCAGCCGAACGCCTGGGGAATGAAACGTCCTCCGGCATCCTTGCACCCTTCCTCGGTCGCGACACCCAGCGGACCAAATACGGGTCGACCATTTCTAGACTCGTAATACCGCTCCCTCTGGCCGCGCGGGGGAATGCACCAGTTAGCATGCCGGTGCCAGTGCGCCACACTGAGCGGAACGCGCTCGTTGAGATCTTCTTCAGACGTGCGCTTCGACGCGGTGTACATCGCGCCGATTAGCTCAAACTCGCTTTTTGCGTTCTTCTTATATAGAAGAGATGTCGGCCGCGCAGGGTCAAAACAAAATTGGTTGCGGATCGCGCTCCAGCCCCGTCGAGTGCTTGAAGAAGGTGCGGGGCATGCCGTTACCGCCGTCTAATGGAAGACAAGGAGACAATGTCCAACATCCGTACCCCGTTAGACGATCTCGGCGGCCGGTGGTTAACTCCCGAAATCCGTCAACAACTTGTCGAGGGCCCTGGCCACTCTTTCGTGGGGCAGCTGCTGGATCTCGTCCTCATTCCAGGCGAGGACCTCGCCGAGGGTGTTGTACGGCGCGTACGGTCGATGCTCACGTTTGAGCAGCACTAACGACGGCTTTCGAAATGCCGACGCGGCGTGCGAGATGCTGGTGTGAGGCGTGAACACCAGATCGGCAGTCCCGACGAGCGCGAACGCGTCGCGCAGCCTCGGCGTCTCCGCCGGCAGTGCTCGCACTACGTTGGCGACCTTTTGCACACTCGCCCACTCACTGGGAAGTCCCATGATGATCATCGGCATATTGGGCGCTCGCGCGCGAGCGGTTTGCAGCGTCACGATGAACTTGCCGTCGGGCCATCTTCGCTTGGGCTCGGATGTGGACAGATTCACGAGCAATCGTTTCCCACCCGTCTGGACTTCCGCCTTTCCAGAAGAGATCAGCAAGCTGGCTTCCTTCCACTTCTCCTCGGCGCGGGCGCATTCCTCGGACGAGAGAAATATCTCGGGCTGCCAGTCTACGCTTGCCGGATCCACGCCGAACGGCACAGCGAGCTGCTTCGAACCTTCGATGTAGTGATCGACGCGGTTCCACTCCGGCACCGAGACATTATAGATGCGGGGTTTCCTTTCTCCGCGCGCACCTACTCTGAACCGGGCACGCCCCGCGTACATGAGAAGCGGTGTCGAGGTGAATATCGGTGGGTTGTTGATTCTGCCATCGACCATCACCGTGTGCCGTTCCCGCCGGAGCTGCTTCATGATCTTCCTGTAACTGCTCAGCGACCGCCGGTCGAGCGTGAGCACCTTGCCGACATAAGGATTCCCCTCCAGCACCGGAGCCGTCGCCGGCGTCGCCAACACATCCACCTTTCCGCTGGGAATTGCCCTCGCAATGTTGCGAATGAGCGACGTCGCCATGATCATGTCACCGATCCGCTCATAGCGAATGACCAGCACGCGATAATCGGAGTTTGTCGGCGACGGAAGGGTGGCTTCCTTGGGCCCCGAAAGCATCGAGCCGAGGAGGCGCATCCAGAACGTGCGCCACGCGATTTCAATCTTTCTGGGATCCACCGGTCAGTGGCAGCTCTAGGAGCTTTCGTGAAGGTTGTGGATCTCGCGTGTGATAAAGCTGGATTGCGCTTATCACGAACGGCTCCGGAAT
>DASZZU010000260.1:0-2395 GCA_035544855.1 Gemmatimonadaceae bacterium
GTGTCCGGCTGCGCCGTGCCCTGTTGATGGAGCGCGAGCGCGCTGGCACCCGCGAACATCACCATCGCGACCGCCAGCAGCAGCGTTCTCATGGCTGTTCGGAAGTGCCGCGGATCAGAATCGCGGGCGTCAAACCGTCGGAGATCGGGGCCATATCTCTTCGAGCGACATTCGACCCGGTCCACTCAAGGCGAACGTAAGACACGCGCCGAGAAGCGTGAACTCGAATTCGTAGCCATACGGCGCGAAGAAGCCACCAGCAAAACGCGCGACGAGTATGGCAATCACCATCTCAAAGGCGAGCACGGCACCAGCCAGTCGAGCAAACACTCCGAGAAGGATTGCCAATCCCCCGAGCAATTCGACCGTGATGACGATCGCCGCGCACATAAATGGGAGTGGCAGCCCGAGCTTCCCCATGATGTCCGCGGTACCGCCGAGGCCGAAGACGAAGAGCTTCTGCCCGCCATGCATGAGGAACACGAGTCCCACCACAATCCGAAGCGGCAGCATCCCCCATTTGGCGAATCGAGCGCCAGTGTGTTTCATCTCACCTCTCCGCGTTGTGACGTGCTTGATCGCTCATCGAAGGGCCAAATACCTCTGCTAAAACGCCAGCCACAAGTAAAGGAAGAGTGTATTGTTGTCCGCTGCCTTGCGACCGGCGGCGTCGTAATCGTTTGATGCGCCATTGAACAGACTGTAGGCCACGTACTGAAGTCCGAACCGCGTATTCTGCCACGGGTTGACCGCGAACTCTCCAATTGCTCCCCTCGAGTTGGGGCTTCCGGTGCGACTGCCCGTAACGGATGCTGGAGCAAAGAGAACAGCATCGCTCGTGCCCGTGGTCTGGAAGTAACCCGCGCTCAGCGCGTAGCGCAGGCTCGGCTCGAAGGTAAGATTGGTCCGAAACGTCGAGAGCGTCTCGTTCAAGTTTGCAGCTTCGGGGGGCGCTGCAGCCGCGAACGCGGAAAGGGTCTGACGCTCGTGAATGAACGCCGCTCGTCCAATCCACATGCCGATCCCGGCCTGATGCTCGATTTGCGCATCAATGGCAGCATCGGTGTAGTCGTTCGTAGGCCCGCTCACGCCCTCCGGATATAAGCGCGCCGCAAAGCCGTACGTTCCGATCATCCCGTATGTGGAGGGCCACACATGCTGCAGCGCCACGCGCCAATATGGTATGACGCCCTTCGTTGTGTTCGTAGCGTTCGCACCGAGCGGCACCTCTGCTCCCTGAGGAGCGGATCTGTAAGCGGTGAGCTCGGTATACAGGGTATTGTTGTACAGCGAGTAGGCGCCGAGCCCCGCTACCTGCTGCCCAAGTCCGCCATCGATCAGCGTACTCGCAGCGGGAGACGGAGCGGCCTCGGAGCCCATGAACGGAAAGCTCCATGCGGGCGCCGTATTCCACACGTCCTGAACGGTCGGATTGTTGTGCAAGGTGAAACCGAAAAGCATGTCGCGGTTTGCTACGGTCGCATGCTTCGCCCAGCGCAAATCGACGTTGTCGATGCCGATCGCACCATCCGCCCCCGCGTACGTGAACTGGGTGAATATTCCGACATGAGAAGTGATCTGCCCCGCGAGGAAAATGCTGAGCTCCTGTGGAAAGCTCACAGTCCCATTCTGCGCTCCTGGTTGCGCCCGCGCAGTTTGCGTCAGGCCCGTCACAACCATTGCGGCTAATGGAGGAATCGTGGCCAACTTGAGTGATTCGCGGCTGGTGCTGTCGCCGGGCTGACCTATCGTGGGCAGCGAGGTGAGTGTGTAGCCGTTGAGCTTGAACAGCCGCCCGAATGGAGTGAGCTGCGGAAACTGGTAGTGGCAGGCGCTACAGGCCAGCCCGGTTTGGCGGGAAAAGCTCGGAACGTACAGCGTCGCGAGAGCTGCATAAAGCGAAGCTGGAGCGACGGCGTGGTTGGCTGGAATGCCAAGGATGGCGTCCGCGCCGCCGGGTGTTTTTGTCAGCCTTGGTTGTCGGCTTGCGCCCGTTGGAAGGGCGCGCGAAGCGCTGGAGACGAGACCCAACGCGAGCAGTGCGGAAACCACACTGACCCTGAAACCGCCATGTATCCGGTGAATGCACAATGGAACCATCCGTGTCAAGGAAGGAACGACCTGACTCGCTCCGCATATTGGCGCTAGCGCGTTAACATAACGCCCGAGCACACCCTCGCGTCTGTAAGGGAAACGCCGATTCGATAATCTCGCTCTTTCTGATGCTCCAACGATTGGGGACTATTATTTCTTACAGCGGCTGTTTTCAGAAGCGATCGTCAGTATCGCTGTTCCGACCACCGGCATTGTGCTCTCGATTCTCGCTGGCAATCTGCAGTCATCGTCGGTTAGATGAATCCGGATGACACCCTCTCCCTTGTAATGTCGAGGATCA
>DASZZU010000261.1:0-22379 GCA_035544855.1 Gemmatimonadaceae bacterium
TTCAGCTTGGCAACTAATGCGGTGTGCAGCTCGTCGGCGCGAAGGAGATCCGTTCTCGCGGTGTTCTCCCGCTCCCGCGCCTGGACATGAAAATCGCGCGACTCATCGGCGGCAACGGTGGTTTCGGCGACACGCGTCGCCGCGATGGCAGCGGCGTCTTCCGCTGCCGCGAGATTGCGCCGCGACGCTTCCGCCACGTCGAAGAGCTGCGCTTGCTCTGCCTCGAGTGTCGACCTCCGTGCAGCGATCTCCGACCGCTCCCGCTCGCCACTCTGTCGGTCGAGCTCGGCGCGGTGCAGCTCTTCGCGCAGCTCTCGCAACCCCCGATCACCGTGCTCGACATTGGAGCGCGCGACGCTGAGCGCGCCGCGAACTTGTTCTTCATGTCGGGCGTGAGAGCTCAGCGCTTCGTCCGCGGCGCTGAGCGCGGTTTCGAGCTGTGCAAGCTCGCTCGACGCGCGCTCGAGCTCGGTGCTGACGCGCCCCGCAACTGCATCGCCCTCGCGTCGTTCCACTTCCGCGCGCTCGCGACGCGAAGTCGCATTGCGCAGCCGCTCCTCGGCAACTGCAATCTCTCCGCGGAGCTGTTGGGTAGTCTCGCGCTGATCGGTGACGAGCCGCCCGAGCTCCGTACGTCTGGCCTCAGCGGTCGTGCGCTCGGCGAGGGCCGCATCACGTGCTGATTCGGCGTTGCGAAGACGCTCCTCTTCCGCCGGCACCTGTGTGCGAAGGCTCGCGACGCGCCCCTCGAGCCGGAGAAGATCGCCGCGCCACGCGTCCATCTCACGGGAGGCGTGCGCGACTTCCAGCGTGAACCGACGAGCCATCAGCTCGCCATGACGCTCGGCGCGTTTCCTCTGGCGCGCGAGCGAGCGTACCTGACTCTGGACTTCCGCGATGAGATCGTCGATGCGAGCCAGGTCGGTTGCCGTTTCCTCCAGACGTCGCTCCGCGCTCCGCTTGCGGTCGCGATAGAAACTCACGCCCGCCGCTTCCTCGAACAGCTCGCGGCGGTCGTCGGGTCTATCGGAAAGCAATGCGTCAATCATCCTCGATTCGATTACCACACCGGAATCGGCGCCGAGTCCGGTGCCCCGAACCATGTCGTGGATGTCGCGCAGGCGGCAGGGAGCGCTATTGAGGAAATAATCGCTTTCGCCGGAGCGACTCAGTCTTCGCGTTATCACCACTTCGCGGAACGGAATGTCGAGCGACCCATCGTCATTCTCGAAATGCAACGACACTTCAGCGACGTTCACAGCGCGCCGCGCGGAAGATCCCTGGAAGATCACCTCTTCCATCTTCGCGCCACGCAGGGTCTTGGCGCTCTGCTCGCCGAGCACCCAGCGCACGGCATCGGAGACATTGGATTTTCCGCAGCCGTTGGGGCCCACTATCGCGGTGACACCGGGCTCGAACACCATTTCGATGCGGTCGGCGAACGACTTGAACCCGTGAATCTCGAGCTTCGTTAAACGCACTAAGGCGCACTCCCGGTTCGGTAGACGAGAACGGGCTGGAGGCCCGCCGCACGTAAGGATCTAGTCAATTCGGCCGACTGATCGGCCGTCGCGAAAGCGCCCGCGTAGATCCGTGCGCCTCCATCGGCCTGCATCAGCGTGTACACCGGCAGCCCGCGAGCTGCGTACTTCTGGACCGCCGCGCGAACCGCATCGACGATCCCACCCTGGGTGGGCACGCTGTCGACCAGCAACGCCAGCGGCGTTCGCGTGACGCTTCCGGCGGAGTCGCCGGCGAGGACTCCGGACTCCCGCAGCGCGAGCAGCAGTGAGTCAGCCTGACTTCTCCTCGTGTAAGCACCAGCCGTCACCTTGTACCATGTGGCTCGCTCCGGTCCAATTGGAACTGGCGACACGGCCGCGGCCGGAAGTGCCGCGCCATTTTTCCGCACGAACAAGTTAGCACCTTCGGCGGTGTTTGCGACTAGTAATTCGACGGAAAAATCCCCGGCCCTCGCGGAATCATTGACATTTGCGGGCGGAGCGATGTACAGCGTTTCCGGCGCGGGCCGTGGCGGCGGCGGCACGGGTGGAGCGACTGTCTTTGCTGCAACGCGTTTGAGAGGTTGAACCGTTTGACCAACCCGACCGAGGAGGAGAGCCAGGCCGAAGCCCGCTATCACCAGCACGGCCAACGCGCCGAGCGCTGGATAAAGCCATTTGTGCCGCGGCCAGTGCGCTGCACCCGCGCTGATTCGGTGGAGGGGAATTTTCAGTGTGCGCGTAGGGCCCGCGACGCGAGCGAGCACCAGCGCGGACGGTGCGTTTTGCAGCTCCGCATCCTTTACCAGGACCGCTCCATCGAGCTGCTCGACGAGCTCAGCGAGTCCCGGCGCATCGCTGCTCGCGACAAGAATGAGGAATGCGCCGGCCTCCGCGAACCCGGCCGCGAGCTTTTTCCACTTCGGGCTCCGCATGATCTCTTCGTCGATCAAGGGATCTGTCCCGCTCGGCATCACGTAGAGATTTTGGACTCCCTCCACATCGTAGCCGATCTTATTGAGCGAGACTCCGTAGAGGAAGCTGTCCGTAATACCGTGCGGATCTTCTTCTCTTACCAGAGAGCGCAACGGGGGGAGATCCCCGACGAGATCGCCTACGACCGAGCGTCTGTGCTCTGCTTCCGCGCGCGCAATCCCCAGCGCGACGTAGGCCGCGGCGAGGGGATCACTGGAGATGACGACGATTGCTGAATAGCTGCCCAGGACTGGCGCGACCTGTTTTCCGGCGTCTTCCCATGCTACCGGGCGACCACCGGAAACCTTCTGGCTCAAGGGGAGCCCTCGTAGATCCAGAACTCGCGCCTGGATGCGCGGCCGATTTTGTTCGCCTCGTCGCGCGTCGCGTACGGTCCCATCACGACACGGAATATCGGCGAACCGGCGGTCGTCGTCGAAACGACGTGCGCCGCCGTTCCATTGACCTTGATCGAGCTTGCGACCTGCTGCGCCTTGTCTTCGCTCAGAAGCGCCGCAAAAGAAACCGTAAACCCTGTGGACTGCGGCGGTGTGACAGCAGCGGCCGGCGAGCGGCTCGTGTCCGGGCCAGCAGGCGCTGTCGACGCTGACGCAGTGCTAGACGCGGTGGGGCTCCCGGCGAGTGAATCACGCTGCACACTGTCGCTAGGGAATGTGACCGGCTGGTCGAGACCCTGCGCGCGCGGGCGGAAACCGTCCCAGGCGAAGAAGTACCAGAAATCTTTGGCGCCGCCCGCGACGGTGGATTTCACATTCAGCTTCTCGGGATCCACGAGTGTGACGTCCTTGTCGCCCAAGAGCGCGAGCGCTCCATCAGGCGTTACCGCGGGCAAGTCTGTCTCCCACCGCGTTGGAACGGCGCCCACGAGTCTGTTGGTGCCGATCGCAATCACCCAGGCCGAGTCGGCCTTCGGGAAACGCGCGAGCAAATAACGCCCCAGCGCGTCCATCCGCAAATCGCTCGGCGGCTGCGGGAGGGCGATGCTTGTCTTCGCGCTCTCAGTGTACCGATCCACTACGGCAAGATCGCTATCGCCCGCGGTGGCGACGTACAGCCTGTCGCCACTTGGCGTCGGTGCGAGCGCTGAAACCCGGCTAGCCAGCTTGATTGCGCCAACGGGCGAGAGATCCTTGACTTTGATGCCGACCAGACCGCTGTCGACGGTGAAATAGACTCTGTCGCCGACTTGCGTACGGACTCCGCGGCCAGAGAGCGGGAGCACTGCGCTGTCCCGCACAACAGCGTCAGGCGGGCGCACTTTCCAGAGCAGAGTCTGCGCGCCTTTATTCCCCGTCACGATGAGCTCACCGTTCGGTTGCGCGAAGACAGTGCGCGCAGGAACCGGCGGCTTGAATTTCCAGTCACCGCCATTCGGGTTGAGTCGGACTATCTCGCCCTTGGGGTTGATCCCGTAGATGTCGCTCCCATTCGCCGACGAGAGCGATGTCAGCTTAGTCCGGGCCGCTTTGAGCACATCGGTCTCCCGGAGATCCAAGCGCCCCGCAAATCCCTTCGAATCCACGACCGCAATGCTCCCGGCATCGGGGTCGAAGGCGAGCACACGGTCGATCGCCGGCGCTTCATCGACGGTCCACACGGTCGAGTCGAGCTTCGGATACCGGTAGACGCGCCCGGTCCCTCCTCCGCGCGGCACTCGAAGCAGGAGGGGCTCGGGGCCGTGATTCTCTACAGCTGACGGGGTAGTGCGGTCAGGCGCTGCCCTGTCGTTGTTGCAGGCTGTACAGAGCAGCGCCAGTAGTAGGAGCCGGCGCAACGGTTAGTAGCTCGCTCCCAATGAGAACGTCCAGTTCGGCTTGCGTCCTCCGACCAGCGGCCGCGCGTAATCCCAGCGGAGGATCGCCAGGTTGAACAGGTTCACGCGCAAACCCGCGCCCCAGCTCGTGAGTGGATAGCGATCAGTGTTGGGATCAAAGCCCGCAGGGGCGTTACCCAGGTGCGGCTTCATTCCCTTGCTCCACGCCAGGCCTGCGTCATAGAAGAGAAGTCCGTCTACCGGTGGTAATCCGAAGCTGCTGCCAACGTCGAAGCGCCGGATGATCGGGAATCGCAGCTCCTCGTTGAAGACGGCAACGCGACTGCCAGCAAGCTGCTGGTTGTTGCAAGTCGACTGCGCGCCAATGATCGAAGTGCAATCAAAATAGTTGAAATTCGCGCGATCGTATCCACGGACGAAATCGGGGCGTCCGATGTACTTCGGGAAGAAGTTCTCGTCGCGTCCAACTGCCAGCGAGGTAAGGAACCTCGTCGCGAAAGTAAGGGTGTTGAAGATTATCGGATCGTAGCGGCGATAGTCGGCGAGGTAATCAGTGAAATTCAGCTTGCCAACACTTTGTGACACCTGAAAGCGCATCCGGCGGCCCATAACAGGTCCGGTGTTGCCGAAGAGCGTGTTGTCGGAAACGAACGCCGTCGTTGGCGTCACGTAATTGATCGTAGCGAGCGTAGTGTCGTTCCTGAATTGCACGTCGGTGCAGTACCCGCCGATGGCGCAGTCCTGAAAGGTGGAGATGATTCCCTCGGAGATGCTGTTTAACTGCGCCCCCGTTTCGACGCGGGTGAAGCGGTTGAACGGGTACTGTCCGACAAGGAAAAGGTTGCGCACCACATATCGCAGATACTGGCTCGAGTAGCGGAAAACCTGAGGGTTGTTCGTCGGCTGCGGGGGGGGGTAGCCGAGGGGAACGTATACGGGGTCCTGCGAAACACCGGTCGTGTACTGCAGCCGGCGGCTCAGATTGGCGTAGCCGAGGAACACGCTGGCGTCGCTCAACCTGCCGTAAACATTGCCGGAGAAGGCGAGCTGGTGGTTGCCGAGCAGGTCGCTGAAGACGAACGCGGTGCCACCAGCGAAGGTCCCGTAGTTCGGTGTGTAGCCGATCCCCGGATCGGCGATGTAATCGGGATGGAACGAGACGCGGTACGGACGCTCCTTGAACCGGCTCGTATCGGGCAGACCATACAGCGGATCGGAGTTGAGCACCGCCACGCTCGGCGGCAGGTCCTGAGTGGGCTCGCCTGTTGGGAGCATTGACGACTGACGCGAGCCCGCCGAACCGCGATACGTCGACGTCGGCTCGCCAGTTCGCGGCCGCAGCGTCAGCGAGTCCGGAGCCCGAACGGCCGGCGTGGAATCGACGGGGAGGATGCTTGCCACCAGATTCGGCTTGTTCGGATTGAACGCCGTCTTCTTGAGCGCCCGAGGATTGTCGATTGTCCAAACGGTGTAGTCGCCCTTCTCGAAGTTCGTGTAGGCGAGTCTGTCCGCGCTCTGCGCCCAGCTTATTGCCGGGCTGTACTCCGTGATCGCCGAAACCCCGCCAAGCACGTTAGTGAGCTGGTAGTGCTGGCGGTCGGTGAAATCGAAGAGGAAAATGTTTGGAATTCCAGTCCGATCGGAGATGAACGCGACCTGCCGTCCGTCCGGCGACCAGACCGGGTTCAGGTTCAGTCCGCCCTGGTTCGGGAGGACTTCAATCGCGCCCGACTGGAGATCCATTACAGCGATGCGCCACTTGGAAAACTTGAGGATCGTCAGGTTGGTTTCAGGGCTCCGATCGGTGGCGAACGCGAGCCTCCTCCCATCGGGCGACCACGCGGGCTGCATGTCGCCGTACTGATCGTTGGTAAGCTGCCGGAGATTCTTGCCGTTAGGGTCCACTATGTAGAGATCGGTGATGCCGCCGTGCGTGCCGCTAAACGCGATCTGCTTGTCGTCCGGCGACCATACCGGACTCCAGATCGCGTCGATAGACGGCAGATCGATGCGCTTCTTCACCGACGCGCTGGCGACGTCCATCAGATAGAGCACGTCCTTGCCTTCGCGGTATGCCGTGAACGCCAGCATGCGTCCGTCGTTGGAGAACGAGCTCTGCGAATAGAGGAGCCTGAGCTCCTCGAAGTTCGGGTTGGTGGTGCTTTCGACCAGACGCTTGATTCGCTTGCCGGTATGAGCGTCAGCGAGCCAGAGATCGATGAACAGCTCGCCGCGCTTCGCGTTTCCATTGGAGAGGAAAGCGATGCGATTGCCGTCCTTGGAGAGCGAAGGCGCCAAAAAGATCTGGCCTCCGCTCTTCTTCTCGGTTAGCAGCGGCTGAGAGAAGGCGCGGGGCCTATCCAGCATCGCCGCCTGCGGCAGATACCTGGCATTTACGGCTTCGCGCCAGTCGTCGCTCAGCTCGTGCAGCGTGAGGCCGAGCTGCCGCTGAACTGCGCGCGCAACTCCGAGCGTAGTCGAGTTCTGGAGAATCTCGCCGATCGCCGCATCGCCCCAGCGCTCGCCAACGTACTCCCAGAGCGCCTGTCCGTAACGGTACGGGAAGTATTTATTCGGGCGCTCCGTCATCTGCTCGATTGTCGGGACGTTTCCATTCACTGCCGCGTCGCGGAGCCACGACGCCGTCAGCGGGTGCCCCGGTCCGGTCGACAGATACTCGGCCTGTCCCTCGATGAACCAGAGTGGCGGATCGATCTGATTCAGCGTCTGCAGATTCGCGCCGGCCTTGCCGCGCGCGAAGATGTCGTACTGGAACTCGTGCACCATTTCGTGCGTGAGAACGTGCTCGAAGCTGCCGAGGTCGCCGGTGAGAGGGAGGATCAAGCGGTGGCGTGAGGCTTCGGTAACGCCGCCTGTGCCTTCTCCGGGATCGCCGGTGACATTGTTCTGTCCGAAGTCAGCGCGCGAGGAAAAGAGAATGATTGGCTTCTTCTCGCGGAACTGGTGGTCGAGAATGCGCGAGAGTCTCGCGTACGACCGCTCCGCCATCCGGGCAGCGGCCATGGCGCCCGCTTTTTCTTCCGGATAGTAGTGAATGAGGAAGTGCTCGGTCTCGAGCACCCGCCAGTTGAAGTGCTTGTACTGCACCTGATTCAATCCGAAATACTGCTGTGCGTCGAGGCGAGTCGCGCACAGGAGGACCGCCGCAATGGCGAGAATCCTTGCCGCTTTCATCTGTGTTACTCCGGTGACTCCAACGCGACGACTTCCGCATCGCTCCAGAGTCTTTCGATCTGGTAGAACGAGCGAAGCGTCGGGTGGAAGATGTGGACTACAAAATCGAAGAAATCGAGCAGCACCCAGCGGCCCTGTTGCAAACCTTCAGTGTGATGCACGCTCAGCCCCACTTTTTTCATCTCGGATACCACGTGCTCGCCGATCGATCTCACATGGGTATCGGAGGTCCCGCTCGCGATGACGAAGTAGTCCGTCATGTCGGTGACGCCGGCCAGGTTCAGCAGTACGACGTCGTTGGCTTTCATGTCCAGGCATAACTGGGCGGCACGCTGTACCCGTTGCGCGCCTTCGCGGGCGGTTATAGAAGGGAGGGTTGTCGCCATGCGGTTCAGTGAAGGTTCATATCCGGCGCAATGCGCCGAATCTCTGTATGTAGCTTATCTGGTGCGCGAAAGTTCCGTGAGGGGTTCATTTCGCATTTCGCACGCCATTTGTCCGACGCGAAAAGACCTGGCCGCGCCATCAGGCGCCGCCAGGTCAGCCGTGCTCGGGCGCCTTACTGCTTGATGACCCAGACTTTGATCTCGGGGTGAACGTCAGCGTGCAGCCGGATAGGGACGCGGTAGACCCCAAGAGCTCGGATCGGCTCGTGAAGCTCGATCTGTCTCTTCTCGAGATGGAACCCCTGGGATTCCAGCTGGTGGGCGATGTCGGACGAGGTGACGGAACCGAAGAGCTTGCCTTCGTCACCGACCCTGGCAGAGAAGGTGAGAGAGACCTGTTCGAGCTTGGTCGCCAGCTCGGAGGCCGAGCCGCGACGCTGTTCCTCCGCCTGATCGAGACGCTGCCGCTCCTGCTCGATGCGCTTCCGGTTGCCCGCGGTCGCCTCGTAGGCGAAGCCGCGCGGCAGGAGATAATTCCGCGCGAAGCCGGCGGAAACTTTTACGATATCGCCCGGGTGGCCGAGCTTTTCGATTGCCTGTCTGAGTATGACTTCCATTGGAAAATTCCTTCAATGATCGTTTGAGAACCGGGTAATTCTAGCACAAACCCGGAGTGAATCGTACGGTCAGCTCGCCTTCGCGCGCCGACGGATATCGAGCCAGGTGTCTCCCAGCCCCAGTGCGAGCGCCAGCACACCAAGCATGATACAAACCTGCGGGATGAGGCTGAGGATCACGATGACTGCATAGCGGCCCCGGGCGATCCAGGCCAGCACTCCCAGACCGCGAATGAGATAGAGCGCCCCGAAGAACACCAGCAGATTGAACCCGGCGTTTCTGCCATCGGCGAACGCCGGGAGCAGACAAAGGGTCGTGCCGACGGCGACTCCCCACACCAGTTGGTCGTTGAAGCGGAATTCCGTCAGGGGGCTGAGCGGGGGCCCGATCTTGACCGGCGAGAGCCGCTGATAAATTCCCCAGCCCAGCGCGAGCGCGGCCAGCGACTCCAAGGCCAGAAGAGCCGGGAGCAATCCCGCGGTGTGCTCAGGCAGCGCGCGCATTATTGCCTCACTCTCGTCTTGCATATCATCGAGCACAGGAGCTCTCGCGGCCAGGTCTCGCCACTGCGGAGTGTCGCGCCCAATCTCGATCCTCTCGATGGTACTGCTCACTCGACTGGTGAACTCGGATCCAGCCGCGTGCTGGAACCTGGCGATTCCGCTCGGTGATGAAAGCGCGATCATGAAGCCGACGGCCATCGCGAGCCCCACTGCGGCAAGGGCGCGAACGAAGAAGGGAAGCGCGGCGCTCCAGAGGCTGACGAGACCAAAGCTCGCAGCGAGGAGAACGGCCCATCCGCGCGCCATCTGGTCGTACGGGGTGCCGGGAGAGCCTGCCGGCTGCAGAAGAATCCAGACCGAGAACACCAGCCAGATGATGGCGAATGCCGCGCGTCCGCCTGCTTTCCAGCCGACGATCGCACATGCTGCCACGGCGGGTACGAGCAGAACCAGACTCCGGTCAATGGGGACCAGCGCGTTCAGGGGTGGAAAAAGCGGGAGGAGCAGGAGCGCAGCGAGCCCCCAAAGGAGCGGCCACCACGATTGCTTCTGGGTTGGCGTCGTGGTGGCTGCGGCCATTTATGCCTGGTGACCGCGGATGTACGGGATGAGGGCCAGGAATCGCGCTCTCTTGATTGCCGTCGAGAGCTGTCGCTGATGCCGCGCGCAGGAGCCGCTCAGCCGGGACGGAAGAATCTTCCCCTGGTCGGTGATGAAGCGTCCGAGGGTGCGATCGTCCTTGTAGTCTACCCAGCGGACGCGGCTCTCACAGAATGGGCAGCTCTTTTGTGGTCGTCTCATTGATTAATCCTCGTCGTCGTCATCGTCGTCACGGCGCGTCGCGGCGGCCAGCTCTTCCTCGGACTGAGGCGGGGCGCCGACTTCGTGCTCGTGTAGCGTGATGAGGTAGCGGATGACGCCTTCGTCGAGCCTGAGCGCGCGCTCGTACTCGGGCAGCGTGGTGGGCTCGGTGGAGAACTTCGAAACGACGTAATAGCCGTTTTCGCGGGGACCGATCGAGTAGGCGAGCTGGCGCCGTCCCCAATGCGTCACTTCCGGCTGCTCGGTTGCGCCGAGCATTCCGTGGAAGCGGTTGATTTTGTCGGTGATGGCGGCGTCTTCGAGGGTAGAGTCGAAGATGTAGACCGCCTCGTATGTGCGAGGCACTCGGCAATCCTCCTTTTGGTCATGATCCGCCCCCCATCTGGTTGCCGTAGTGGGAAGAAGGTGTGAAGGCCGCATCTGCGGCCGTTGTGAGAGAGCGAAAGGTACCCGGACGAAGCCTTCGAATCAACCGCTTTGGGCGAATCTGACGCCCACCTGCCGGTACCTACTGCTCGCCGCCAGAGTACGGTCGTCCGCGAGGGTGGGCTGGCTGTTTTCCCCCCCGGCTCTAGCTTAGACCCTGCGCCCTCCTGGAGGTCAAATGCGCATAACAGTAAGGCTTGCCGCTGGAATCACCGCAGCGGCCACGATTGCTTTTGTAGCCGCCAGTTGCGGCAGTAGCACCGCTCCCGGTCCCAAGCAATACGTCGCCAATCTCTCGCCCGCGAACGAGAATCCCATCAAGACGACGACTGGTACCGGTGTCGTTACGTTCGTGGACAACGGGACTTCGATTGACTGGACGATGACGCTCACGAACATGATCAACGTCATGAATTCACACATTCACGGGCCTGCAGTGGCCCCCGTGAACGCCGGAGTGATAATCTTTCTGTTCACCCCCATCACCCCGACCGGAACCCTGAACGGAGTCGTCTCGAAAGGGTCAATCACGAATTCGAGCAACGTCGGTGTCTCGCTCGATTCGCTAAGGGTGTTGTTCAACAACGGCAACGCTTACGTCAACGTGCATACAGCGGCAAATCCGGGCGGAGAGATTCGCGACCAGGTACGACCGAAGTAGCGCTGGCAGCTCGGCTGGCTACACGTTGAACCTGAACAGGAGTACGTCGCCGTCCTGGACGACGTACTCCTTGCCTTCCGACCTTACCACACCCTTCTCGCGCGCGCCTTTCCACCCCTCGTTGCCGACGAAGGAGTCGTAGGAAACCGTCTCGGCTCGGATGAATCCGCGCTCGAAATCGGTGTGGATGACAGCGGCCGCCTTGGGCGCGGTGTCCCCGTGATGAATGGTCCAGGCGCGCACTTCCTGCTCGCCGGCGGTGAAATAGGTCTCCAGGCCGAGCAATTTGTATCCGGCGCGAATGAGCCGGTCGAGTCCCGCGGACTCGAGACCGAGCGAGGACAGAAAGTCGGCGCGATCTTCCGGAGGAAGCTCCGCGAGCTCCGCCTCGATCTTGGCGGAGAAGGGAACTACCCCGGCCTGCTCGCCGCTCTTCTTCACCGCTTCGCGAAGCGCTCGAAGATGCGGCCCCTCCTCTCCTGAGAGCTCCGAGTCACTCACGTTGGCGGCATAGAGAACCGGTTTTACCGTGAGGAGAGATAAAGGCGCGAGCACCGCTTTTTCCTCGACGGAGAGCCGCGCTTCCCACAGTCCTCTTCCTTCCTTGAGAAAACCGTACGCCTTCTCGAGCGCGGGAAGCTCCGCCAGCGCTTCCTTGTCGCCGGTGCGAGCCGAGCGACGCGTTTTGTCTAGGCGCTTCTCGAGCGATGCGAGATCGGCGATCGCCAGCTCGAACTCAATCACTTCGCGGTCCCGGACCGGATCCACCGCGCCCATGACGTGCGTTACGTCGTCGTCCTCGAAGCAACGCACCACGTGGACGATCGCGTCCGTCTCCCGAATGTTGGAGAGAAACTTGTTGCCGAGCCCCTCGCCTTCAGCCGCTCCCTTGACGAGACCGGCGATGTCCACGAACTGCACGACCGCCGGCACCGTTTTCTTCGGCTGCACTATTCTCGCAAGCTCACCAAGACGCGAGTCCGGCACCTCGACCATGCCGACGTTCGGCTCGACGGTGCAGAAGGGATAGTTGGCCGCTTCTGCTTTCGCCGCAGTCAGCGCGTTGAACAGTGTCGATTTCCCGACGTTGGGAAGTCCGACGATTCCAAGTTTCAGCATTTGTGAGACAAGCTAATCAGGCATTCGATTGTGCAGGTTCATGGCCTTCTCGACACCCTCTTTGAGCCACGTCTCCGCCGTCGCGGTGAGCTGAGGCAAGAGCGCCAGAACATCCTTGCGCTCGTCACGCGCAAATGGAGCGAGCACGAAGTCCGCTAAATCCGAGTAAATCCCCTTTCGTTCCTCGCTAGGCCCGACGCCGATCCGGAGACGCGCGTATTCCTGGGTGCCGAGAGCCTGCTCGACGCTCTTCAACCCGTTGTGGCCGCCAGCACTCCCGCGGGCGCGAATCCGAAAGCGTCCCACGGGCATCTGCACCTCATCGACGACCACCAGCAGATCCTTGGCGGCGCTCCAGAACGGGCGGCGCGCGTAATTCTTTAGCGCCTGCCCGCTGAGATTCATGTACGTCTGCGGCTTGACCAGTCTGACTTTGACTCCCGCGACGACGCCGTTGGCGACGTGGGAGTCACCGTCTTTTTTCCAGCCCTCCAAATGCCAAACGTCGGCGAGGTGGTCGATTAACCACCAGCCGACGTTGTGCCGTGTCGCCGCGTACTCTCGGCCCGGATTGCCGAGGCCGAGTATGACTTTCAACGGTTATCCAATGCTTATTTCTTGGGCTCGTCGCCGCCCTCGCCCTCTTCCTCGTCACCCAGCCCCTTGCCGATGACTTCGGGCTCAGGAGCGACACCGGCAGCGCCTTCCACGGCTTCAACCGCAGCCGTCTCTTCGATCACTGCGCGTGGCGCGGCGACTACTGCCACCGACGTCTCGGGATCGTCGAGTACTTTGACGCCTTCGGGCACTCTCAGATCGCTGACGTGTACCGAATCGCCGATCACCATGTTGGTGACATCGTACTCGATGTGATCCGGAATGCTGGACGGATCGACTTCGATTTCGATCTCACGCAGAGTCTGGTCGAGAACTCCGCCGCCAAGCCGGACGCCTTCCGGGATTCCATGCAGCACGATCGGGATGTTGACCGTCACCTTCTCGCCGGCGACGAGCGCCTGAAAATCGACGTGAAGGATCTGACGCCTGATCGGGTGGCGCTGGATCTCTCGAATCAGCGTTTTGGAAGTCGTTCCACCGACGGTCACTTCGATCACCGTGCTCTCCGCCTGGATGTGGCCGAGCATCTTGTCGAGATCACGCGCGTTGAGTGAAAGGGGCTGCGGCTCGCGGCCGTGACCGTAGATCACAGCCGGGATCTCGCCCTTGCTGCGAAGTGTGCGTGCGGCGCCCTTTCCGACAGCGTCGCGAGCGGTGGCGTTGAATGAGACGGTTGCCATTGCTATTTGATCCCTTTGGGCGCGCTCACCTTCTTCCACGCCCATTCAATAATGTCCAAGACTGCCGCCGCGAGATCCTTCGCGACCCTTTCGATCACTTCCATCATCTAACCTCTACTGCTCGAACAACGAGCTTACCGACTGCTCGCTATGAATGTAGCGAATCGCCTTCGCCAAAAGCTCGCCGACCGACAACACGCAGAGCGTCGGGAATCTCTTCGCCTTTGGAATCAGGACGGTATCGGTGACCGTTACTTCCTTGATCGGCGCATTCGTGAGTCTCTCCACCGCAGGTCCGGAAAGAAGAGCGTGCGTTGCGCATACATAGATGTCGCGCGCACCCAGATCCTTCAGAGCCCTTGCCGCTTCGGACACCGTGCCCGCGGTGTCGATCATGTCGTCCGCGATCAAGCAGTCCTTTCCTTCCACTTCACCGACGACGTTGACGACCTCCGACACGTTTGCCTGCGGACGTCTCTTGTCGACGATCGCGAGCGAGCCGTTGAGCCTCTTCGCGAATCCTCTCGCCATCTTGGCCGAACCTACGTCCGGCGCGACGACGACGAGCTCGTGCAAATCCTTTTTTCTGTAATGCGAAACGAAAACCGGCGCCGCGTAAAGGTGATCCACTGGAACATCGAAGAACCCCTGCAGCTGGTGCTGGTGAAAATCCAAACCCAGGACTCGATTGGCGCCCGCCGTCACGATCATGTTCGCCAGCAGCTTGGCGCCAATTGCCACCCGGGGCTGGTCCTTTCGGTCCTGCCTCGAGTATCCGTAGTACGGCATCACGCACGTGATGCGCGCTGCCGACGCCCTGCGTGCCGCGTCGATCAGGAGCAAGAGCTCCATGATGTTGTCAGCCGGCGGATTTGTCGGCTGCACTATGAAGACGTCGTTCCCTCTGACGTTTTCGTCGATGCGGACGAAGATCTCGCCGTCAGCGAACCGGTTGACCGTCGTCTTGCAGAACGGGACATCCAGGGTTCGCGCGATCTCACCGCACAGATCCGGGTTTCCGGGGCCGGCGATGAGCTTGAAGCCATGAGCGGGTACAGATAATCCGTCCATGCAGCCTTACAAGTTAAGTGGGCAAAGGAGTTAGATCAATTGCCCCTGGTGGATTCGAACCACCATTACCGGATCCAAAGACCGATGTCCTGCCATTGGACGAAGGGGCAGCGGGAAGGGAAAGCTAGTCCAGAAGCTTCACGGGGACAACGCTCTCGGCGGTGCGAGTGACAATCATTTTGGTGCCCTCGGGAATCTCGAGCGCCGGAACCCGGGCTTCAGAGTCGAGCGATCGCGTATCGACTCCCGAGACCTTGAACACCGTGGACCCCGAGCCGCTCATTCTGAAGAAGAGACCGTGGCGATCGCCACGCGCAAGGAGCGAATCGATCTCCTTGTGTCGCGGCCTCATCACTGCTTCGAAGTCATTGACGGAGTTTCGCGCCACCGAATTCCAGTCGCGAAACATCTCTGTCGTCAATTCGGGGCCTGGACCGGCGTAGGGCCCCCGCGCCGCATCGAGCAGCGCGTAGGCCTCACCGGTGTCGATGCCAAAGGGCGGACAAAAAAGCTGAATGTCCCGGGACGGAAGCGGGTCGAGCGGCAGCATTCTCTCGCCGCGTCCCCAGGAAAGCGCCATCACGTGATCGCTCGCGAGAAATGGAGCGTCGGAACCGAGTCGGCCCGCCAACTCGAGCAGCTTCTCGGAAGCCATGGGTTTGCTGGAGAGGGTGTTCAGAATCTGAAGCACTGCTGCCGCGTCCGCGCTTCCTCCGCCGAGACCACCGCCGATGGGCACATTTTTCACGATCTCGATCTCGAATCCCTTTGGCCAGCCGGTCTCTTGCGCGAACAGCTCCGCCGCGCGGTAGGCGAGGTTTTCCGCGGGACGCTTGTCGCGCATATCGAAGCAGCGCAGTGAGCGCTCACCCCGAGTCGTGCGAACCTCGACATCGTCGCCGAGATCGAGACGGAGAAACACGGTCTCGATCGAGTGATAACCGTCGGCCTCCTTACCGAACACCCGGAGGGCGAGGTTGATCTTGGCTTGTGCCAGCATGCGCCCCGCGCGTCCGCTCATGCCGCGGAGTCGCTCGACGTCTGAAGATCCCGAAGCCTCACACCCAGCCGCGTGAAGTAGTACGCGCCGATGAGGGTGATCGGAATGAAAGAGAGCAGGTGGTATCCGATGGCCCACGTCGCCGCCTGCTGCTGGCTCACGCCATAGACGGAGAGTCCCTGAATGGACATGTACTCGAACACTCCGAAAAATCCCGGCAGCGCCGGCACTGCGGTGCCCAGGGCGATGAACGCCTGAAGAAATAGCGCCGCGGAAAAAGGCGCGGCAATTCCAACGGCTTTGAATGACAACCAGAATCCGAGCCCGTTCAGAAGCCAGTGCGCGAGCGACCATCCGAATACAGCCGCGAATCGCCCAGGCTGGCGGAGCACGCTCAATCCCTGCATGAAAGTCTCGAGAACCCGCCGACCACGCTCCTCAACCGACGGAGATACACGTCTCGCGAACAGCTCGAACAATCTTAGTAGCTGGGTCGGAAAAAAGACGAGAGCGTACAGACCGACCAAGAGAATGAGAACTACAGCGCCCGCACCGGCCGCGAATGAGCTGAGTGGCCGGCCGGCGAGCGTTTGTGCGCTGGGAAGCGCAGGATCGAAGAGGGCGGTGGCCGCGAGGAGAAGCAGCACGATCGCGTCGAACAGCCGATCTACCACGAGCGAGGCGAGGGCCGTAGCGAAGGGAACCTGCGCTTCCTTTGTCAGGGCGTACGCCCTGGCGATCTCTCCGGCGCGCGCGGGAACCACGTTGTTCACCATCATTCCTACCGCTGTTGCGCGCCAGAGAGGACCGAATGGAATTCTCGGCGCCACCGGCTCGAGGATCGTTCGCCAACGGAGCGCGCGAAGAGCGAAAATCGTCGTGGCGCAAAAGATCGCTCCAGCGAAAAGGAGCGGGTCTGCCTCCGAGAGTCTGTGCGCTACCTCGGCAGGCGAGATTCCATGAAGCGTCCAGTAAATGAGCGCCGCACTCAGCACGCCTCCAACCGCGGCGCGCCATCCCGGCTTCAACTGCTACTCGGCCGAAGCGAGCTCGACCAGATCGACGAGCTCGTCGACGAGCGCGCGAGTCGGAGCTGTTCCGCTCTTCTTGAGCGCGCGACGAATCTCGGCGGCGCGCTCGATGGCGCGCTGTCCCTTGTAGAGCAGCTCCTGGATCGGCACGAGCTCGGTGGCCGGCGGCTGCGGTCCGGAATTTCTGGTCTCGAGCGATCGCATTGTCGCGAGGCTCGAATTCAGAACATCACGTAGCTCCTTACCGCGAGGAGGAGTTCTCGCGCTGGTAGCAGCCGCTTCCTGTGCCGGAGTGGGCATGCGCTTCACCTCGGGCGAAAGCGTCCCCGGTCCGATGCGTCCCGTCTCTCGCAGCTGCTGCTCGTAGTGCGTCTTGGGATTGGGCGCGACGTAGACTACATGCTGCCCGTCGTCGCTGTAGAAAAGCTGTGAAATGGGGACGATCACTTCGTCGTTGCGCGATTCCCTGGCTGGACCGTAACGGGAGAGACGGCGCAGACTTTCTTCGACGCGTGCGTCCTGCGCGGCGCCCCAGCTGCGCACCGAGCGCACGAGGAGCTTGAGGTCCTCGATCGCGCCCACCATTGAGCGCTGCAGCTCCGGCTCCCACTTTGTCGCGCCCTGAACGACGCCCCCCGCGATGCGCTCAACGCTAGTGGCCAGTCGCGCGAGTTCGCTAGCCTTGGCCATCGTCGCACTGCCGCGCAGGCCGCGCGCAGCGGCGGCGAACTGGGTCGCGTCTGACGGCTGCATTCCTTGCTGCGTGGCCAGAGACTCCAGGCGAGTGAGGTACTCACTTGCCTCGAGGGTGAAGAAATCAAGCAGCCGGCCCGGCGTCGTCATCAGCACTTTCTCCAGATCACAGCCGGAAAGGTCGCCCGTCCGGCGATTGCAGTCAAAGCTTCGCTCCCACTATGACGACCGAGCAGCGCGCATCGCTTCGGCCATTTCCCTGACCGCGCGGTCGAGGCCAACGAAAACCGCCCGGCTGATGATGGAGTGACCGATGTTGAGCTCCTCGATCTCGGGAATGGCCGCGACGGCGGCGACATTCCGGAGATTGAGCCCATGGCCGGCGTGAACCGCGAGCCCCAGATCCGACGCCCAACGGGCCGAATCGCGGAGCGCTTCAAGCGCCGTGTCGGGATGGTGCGAGTAGCTGCCCGTGTGCAGCTCGATGGCCGGAACGCCCAGCTTCTTCGACTGTTCGACCGCGACACGAGTGGGATCGATGAAAAGACTCACCCGGATCCCGGCGCCGGAGAGCGCCTCGACCGCGTTCCGGATGCGAGCGGGGTCGCTCGTAATGTCGAGCCCGCCTTCGGTCGTAATCTCTTCTCGGCGCTCCGGAACGAGCGTGACCTGCTCGGGTTTGAGGCGACGGGCGAGCTCCAGCATCTCGGCTACGCACGCCATCTCGAGGTTGAAGTACGTCCTGACGCTCTTCTTGAGCTTCACTATGTCCGCGTCCTGCATGTGACGCCGGTCTTCCCGCAGATGAGCTGTTATTCCGTCCGCCCCGGCCGTCTCGCAGACGCTTGCGGCTTCGACCGGATCAGGTTCCTGGCCGCGCCGAGCCTGACGTAGCGTCGCGACGTGGTCGATATTGATGTAGAGGCGTTGTTGCTTTGCCAGCATTGTCACCGTCCGTAGGTCGCAGCTCTAATCTCGTGGAGAATTCTATCGTGTCTTTCAGAATATTTGCTGGTCTGATTCTTCTCGCCGCCTGTTCGAGCGCAACCCAGCGCGGATCCACCAACGGTCAGCTCACTGGAGCCGCGAGCGCCCAGCTTGCCGTGGATGCGTTTCTTGGAGCTGTTAAAGCGCGCGATCTCCAGGCGATGTCCATTGTGTTTGGAACGAACAACGGTGCCGCCCGCGAGACGATGGATAGGACGGAGCTGGAGAAGCGCGAGATCATTCTGGCCTGCTACTTCAACAACGACAGTTATCGCATTCTCGGCGAGAGGTCGGGGCAGGCGGGACATCGAGAGGTCAGCGTCGAGCTGAAGAAGGGCAACCTTGTGCGGCAATCGACCTTCTATGCGGTTAAAGGTCCGGGCGGCCGCTGGTACGTCGACAACATGGATATCGCCGCCGTGCGCGACTTCTGCGGGAATCCGGGAACGTCCCGCGCTCAATGATCTGACAGCTCCACCAGCACCCCGCCGGTGGACTTGGGGTGCAGGAAAGCAATCCGCTTCCCCTCCGCGCCGATGCGCGGCTTTTCGTCGATGAGCTGAATGCCGGCGGCGCGACAGCGCTCGAGCGTCGCGTCGAGGTCGTCAACCGAAAAGCAGATGTGATGGATTCCGGGTCCGCGCTTCGCCACGAAGCGCGCGATCGGCGAGGTGGGATCGTCCGCCTCCAGGAGCTCTACCAGCGCCTCGCCCGCGTTGAACCCCACTATCCTGGCGCCATCGGAATCGTCGAGGCTCACCTCCCTCAGACCCAATACATCGCGAAAGAGGGGAAGACTTTCGGCAATGGCCCGTACAGCGATCCCGATGTGGGAAACGCGAGGGCCGCGCGGGGTTGATGGGGTCATTAAGTTTTATTGATGAGGGGGCTTCGCTCCCACAGAAATTAACCGACGAAGTTCCGCGGGTCACCCGTGGCCTGGAGATTACACAATGTCGAATGCGCTGGAAGTAACTGATTCCGATTTCGAGTTGCAGATCGAGCAGCACAAGGGCCTCGCCGTCGTCGATTTCTGGGCGACCTGGTGTGCGCCCTGCCGCATGATCGCCCCACTCCTGGATCAGCTCGCCATCGAATATCAGGGCAAGGCCAAAGTGGCCAAGGTCGACGTCGACACGAACCTCAAGACCTCCACCAAGTTCAACGTCCGGTCGATCCCGGCGATCCTCTTCTTCAAGGACGGCAAGCTCGTCGATCAGGTGATCGGATTCGTCGGCAAGCCGGCTCTGGCGGAGAAGTTCAAGCAGCACGCCGCGTAGCCAGCGGGGGCCTTCCCCGGCCGAGCGATGAGCTCCGCGCGCGCGGGGACTCTGTATCTGGTGAGCACTCCCATTGGCAATCTGGGAGACATGACGCATCGCGCGGTCGAGGTTCTCTCCTCCGCGACGGTTGTCATTGCTGAAGACACACGTCACTCGCGGCGCCTGCTCGACCATTACCACATCTCGACGCCGCTCCGCTCCTATCACGAGCACAACGAGGCGAAGGAGACTCCGAAGCTCGTCGCGAAGCTTCGGGCCGGCGATTCGATCGCGCTGATCTCGGACGCGGGAACGCCGCTCATCTCCGATCCGGGCTCGCGACTGGTCGCGGCCGCTCTCGAGGCGAATCTTCCCGTAGTTCCAATTCCTGGCGCGTCCGCTGTGATGGCGGCGATCGTCGGGTCCGGGATGTCGCTGGAGAGATTCACCTTCCTGGGATTTCTTCCCCGCAAGGGACGTGAGCGAAGCGAGATGATCGCTGACGTTGTCGCGTCGCAGTCAACCGTCGTGATGTTCGAAGCTGCCAATCGCGTTGGCGCGACGCTCGATGCACTTGCAGAAGCTGGTGCCGGCGAAAGGCCGGCAGTCGTTGCGCGCGAGCTGACCAAGCAGTTCGAAGAATTCAAGCGCGGCAGCGTGGCGGAGCTGGCGGGCGTATACAGGGACGCGGATCCGAAGGGAGAAGTGGTGCTGGTGATTGCGGGTGCCGAGAAGCCGCTGGTGACGGAAAGCGAGCTGAGCGATGCGGCGAGGAAGCTGCGTGCGTCAGGGAACTCGCCACGTGATGTGATGGACCATCTCGTGTCGAGTCTCGGCGCGCCGCGCAACCTCGCCTACAAGATCGCGCACGAGAGCGAATCGTGATCGCGCGCCCGGATTGGGATATTCCAATCGTCTACACGCCCGTATCGCCGGCGGTGGAGGAAGCCGCCGACGAAGGTGAGCGCACTCCACTCGATCGCGACGCCGTCGAACAGGACCTTGGCCCCGCCGGCGCAGTTGCGCGGGTGCTGTCTCAGTACGAAGACCGCGAGAGCCAGCGCGAGATGGCCGGTGTGGTTGCGGATCTCTACAACGACGGCGGAGTGGGTCTGCTGGAAGCGGGGACCGGCGTCGGAAAATCGCTCGCGTACCTGGTACCGGCGCTGCGCTGGGCCGCCAGCAACGGTGAGCGCACCGTCGTCTCGACCAACACCATCAATCTCCAGGAGCAGCTCGTCCGAAAGGACCTTCCGTTTCTCGCGGAGGCGTTCGAAGGAGAGCAGGAAGTCCGGTTCGCGCTGCTCAAGGGATGGCGGAACTACGTCTGCCTTCTGCGGCTCGCGCAGAGCAAACTGCTCGCATCCACTCTTCTCGCGGACGATTCGCGCGCCGAGCTTGACGCAATCGCAGATTGGGCGGAGCAAACGACGGACGGATCGCTCGCCGATCTCGCTTCGCCTCCGCGGCCCGAGGTGTGGGACGAAGTCGCGGCCGAGCCCGATCTCTGCCGCAAATCCGCTTGTCCTCATTACGGGCGCTGCTTTCTCTTTCAGGCTCGGCGCGCGGCGGCGCAAGCCGATGTTGTAGTCGTGAATCATCATCTGCTGATGTCCGACGTCGCCGTGCGGCGCGCGCAGCAGAACTGGGAAGACACCGCGGTGATTCCCGCATACTCGCGACTCGTGGTGGACGAAGCGCATCACATCGAGGACGCGGCCGCCGCGCACCTCGGCACCTCGGTGACGAGGCGCGGTCTCCAGCAGCTCTTTTCCCGACTCACTCGGCACGGCGCGGGCACGCGCTCGGGTCGAGGACTGCTCCACTCGCTGGAGGCGAGACTCGTGGCGGCGCCCGATCTCCTGAACACCGCGAGTCTGGACATCGTCCGAAAGAGCCTGTTACCGAGCGTGGACGCGGCGCGCGAGAAGGCGACGTTCCTCTTCGACCTTCTCCACAGCTATCTGCACGCGCACGGTGAAACAGTGCAGCGGCTCACGGCCGACTTTGCGCAAGATCCGATCTGGAGCGCTGGGCTCAGCGCAGCGCTCATCGATCTGCTTGGCGAGATAACGATGCTCAAATCGGGGCTCGAGATGGTGCGTACGCGCATGGAGGGCGCGAAAAAGCCTGACGAGGCGGTGCTGCCACTCATCGGGGAGATGGCGGCTGTCGGGCGACGTCTCGAAGGAGCTGCGCTCGCGCTCGAGAGCACATTGCGCCCGCCCGCCGGCGAGCCGATGGTCAGATGGGTCGAGATGCGGGGCCGGGAAGGGAACGTCGCGGTCATGTCAGTACCGCTCGATCTCGCGCCCATCCTGCGGGAAGATCTCTTCAAGAAAGTCGAGACCGCCATTCTTACGAGCGCGACACTGACGAGCGATGCGCGATTCGACTTCCTGTCGCGCCGCCTGGGACTGGACTCGATGGGTGCCAACGTCGTGACCGAAATCTTTCCCTCGCCGTTCGAGTATCCGACCCACGCGCTCTTCATGGTGCCGACGGATGCCCCGGCGCCGAACGTCGATCCGTCAGGGCATATGCAGGCCGTCGTGCGGAGCATCATCGATGTCACCAGCGCAGCGGACGGCGGCGTGTTCGTTCTGTTCACCAGTCACCGCGACGTACGATCGGCAGCGATCGAGCTGCGTGCCCGCGGAGTCGAGCGCTCTCGTCCCCTCTACGTTCACGGCGAGGACACGCGCGACAATCTCCTTAGAAATTTTCGCGATTCGGGTAGAGCAGTGCTTCTCGGCACGGCTTCGTTCTGGGAAGGTGTCGACGTACCGGGTCGGGCGCTACAGGGATTGATCATCGCGCGACTGCCGTTCCGCGTACCTACCGAGCCGGTGACCGCCGCGCACTGCGAGGCGATCGTCGAGCGCGGGGGCGACGCGTTTGCGGAGTACATGGTACCACACGCGGCGCTGCGGCTGAAGCAGGGATTCGGGAGACTGATCCGCACCGCGACCGATCGCGGTGTTATCGTGCTTGTGGATCCTCGCGCGGTGAACAAGGGGTACGGCAGAGCGCTG
>DASZZU010000262.1:0-3377 GCA_035544855.1 Gemmatimonadaceae bacterium
GCCAAGCGGTACCTCGTTGACCACGGCATTGCGGCAGATCGCTTCGACCTCGTGAGCTATGGCGAGGAGCGCCCGGTTTGCACCGAGCACAACGAAGCCTGCTGGCAGCAGAACCGTCGCGATGACTTCCGTATCGTGACAATCGGCAGCGACAGAATAGTCGTACCGCCGCAGGAGTAAGCACCTTCTCTGACCGGTCCTCGAAAGGGGATCGGTCAGGGACTAAAAGGCGGGGTGTCCCGAAAGGGCCCCCGCCTTTCTGCATCCCGCTACCGAGCCCCCTACCCGGATGCGTTTGCCAGGAGAGTTGCGCAGCGGCGATGCTGCGCGGTTCATAACGGTTTCTCGCGACGGCGGCGGAGCATTATGGTGACAGATGCTCGCCGCCGTTCGCTCAGCCGCGCTGGTCGGAATCGACGCGTATGACGTCATCGTGGAAGTCGACGCGGCACCCGGGCTCCCGCAGTGGACGATCGTTGGGCTCGCGGCCGGCGCCGTCAAGGAAAGTCGCGAGCGTGTGGGGGCAGCGCTTCTGAATTCGGGATTCGAAGTTCCGCCTCGGCGGATTACGGTGAATCTTGCGCCGGCTGACATCAGGAAAGAAGGAACCGCTTTCGATTTACCGATCGCGCTGGGCATCCTCGTAGCGACGGGACAGCTGGAAGCTGATGCTCTCCACGCGCGATTGTTCGTAGGCGAGCTCGGGCTGGATGGAGCGCTGCGCACCATGCGTGGAGCGCTCTCGGTGGCGCGTCACGCGTTGCGGGCGGGGCTTTCCACACTGGTGCTGCCACCGCCAAATGTGGCGGAGGCATCGCGTGTCAGCGCGCTCTCTCTGTCAGCGCCACAGTGCTTGCGCGAGCTTGTGCAGGAGCTGCGCGAAGGAAAGCTCGCGATCGCGCGCGCGGACACGCCATGTGCCGGAGCGGAAGCGGACGCCACGGATTTTGTTGACGTCGTCGGACAAGCGGGAGCGAAACGCGCGTTGGAGGTTGCTGCTGCCGGCGGCCACAACGTCCTGCTGGTGGGACCACCGGGTGCGGGGAAGACGATGCTCGCGCGGCGCATGCCCAGCATTCTGCCGGCACTCAGCGAAGAGGAAGCGCTCGAGGTCATCGCCATTCATTCTGTTGCCGGTATTCTGGATCACACCAGCATCGGCAAGGGCGTGCGACCGTTTCGTGCGCCGCATCACACAATCTCGAGCGCCGGTCTGATCGGAGGCGGCTCCATACCGCGTCCGGGCGAGGTGAGCCTCGCGCATCACGGTGTCCTTTTTCTCGACGAGATGCTGGAGTTTCCGCGTCACGTGCTCGACGGCCTGAGACAGCCAATGGAAGACGCGAAAGTCGTGATTGCGCGGGCGGCGCAGGCGGTGACGTATCCGGCGCGCTTCACGCTCATCGGAGCCTCCAATCCGTGTCCATGTGGAAGAGCGGGAGATCCGTCGGGCGCGTGCAATTGCGCGCCGAGCGATGTCGATCGATATGCGGCGCGGATCTCCGGACCGCTCGCCGATCGCATCGACATGCACGTGATCGTGGGTGCAGTGGCGTTGCGCGATCTGAGTGGGGCGAGCACCGGCGATTCGTCAGCCGCGGTTAGAAAGAGAGTCGAGTGTGCTCGAGCGAGCCAGCGAAAGCGGTTCGCGAACGCGTGGGGGATCTCCTGCAACGCGTACGCGAGCGGCCGCTGGCTTGATGCGCACACCCCGGTGCATGCAGGGGCGCGGGCGCTACTTCAGACGGCGGCTGAGCGGCTCTCTCTATCCGCTCGAGGCTACCATAGGGTGCTCAAGGTCGCGCGCACGATAGCCGACCTCGAGGACGCGGCCGAGATCGTGCCGGCTCATATCGGCGAGGCTCTTCGGTACAGGCCGATGGCCAAGCCGGCGGGCGTCGCGATCCCAGCACTCATGAGTCAGCGAGCGTAGTAAGGAAGGCGACTGCGCCTGCCGTCCGCACCACATGGAGAAGTCTGAACATGAAGTTGAAGTTTGCCGCATTCGCGCTCGCGTCCATCCTTGCCGCGCCCGCCAGTGCGCAGGTTGGCTCGACGACCGACATTCTCATGGGTCGCGTGGCCGGATTGGACAGCCAGGCTGTCCCGAATGCGCGGGTCGAGGCGACTTCGCTCGAGACGGGAATCACGCGCACCAAGACCACCGGCGCTGATGGCCGGTACACGATCGTGTTTCCGGATGGAGGCGGGAGCTATCGCCTAACTGTACGCGCGGTCGGAATGGCGCCTGTCACGCGTACGATCTCGCGACAGGGCGACGAAGACCGGAGCATCACCGACTTCGATATGGGCCGTATCGCGACCCAGCTCGCCACGGTCCAGGTCCGCGCGGCGCCGCGTCGCAGAGATCCTTCGCAGCGGCCGGAGCCGGGCAGCACCGAGCGAAATCTGAATCCGAATCTCATCAACCGGTTGCCGATTGATGCGGGCGATCTGACAGCTCTTGCCGCACTCGCGCCTGGAGTCATCTCGGTGCTGGGGACGGATACGACGAAGGCATCGTTTTCGGTCGCCGGCCAGCCGGCGAATCAGAACAACATCACCCTCGACGGCCTGAGCTTTGGCGCCGGCAGCGTTCCGCAGGAAGCCGTGCGCAATACCCGCGTGGTGACGAGCACTTACGATGTCGCGCGCGGACAATTCACGGGCGGACAAGTCGCGTCAACCACGCGAGGCGGTACGAATAACGTCCAGGGCGCGTTCAGCTACTCGCTGCGCGATCCGAGCCTCGAGTTCGTCGACGACACAAACCCCGCTTTCGGACAGAAGTACACCCAGAACCAGCTGAGCGGCGGGGCCGGGGCCCCCATCATCAAGGACAAGCTTTTTACTTTCGGCGCGATCAGCTTCTCGCACCGCACTGATCCGCTGCTCTCGCTTCTCGCGGCCGACCCTCTCACACTCCAGCGCCTCGGCACCAACCCCGATTCCGTCAGTCGCTTTCTGAATGTCGTTCAGACATTTGGCCTGCCGCTCACATCTCCGCTCGCACCCGACGAGCGTCTCAACAACAATACGTCCGCGCTGGTCCGCGTCGACTACAACCTTGCCGAAGATCATTCGCTGATGCTTCGTGGCGATTGGCGCGGCAACACCCAGCTTGGCTCCCGTCTCAACGCGCTCGCTCTGCCACACTCCGGCGGCAATCTCAAAGCCTCGGGCGGAGGCGGCATGATGACGCTCACCTCACACATGGGCATGTTCATCAACGAGCTGCGGGGCTACAAATCGGTCGACAACCGGAATACCGAGGGTTACCTGTCGGTTCCCGACGGACGCGTTGTAGTCTCGTCGATACTGGGCGACGGAACCAACGCGATCTCTACGCTCCAGTTCGGCGGCAATCCCTCGCTGCC
>DASZZU010000263.1:0-5909 GCA_035544855.1 Gemmatimonadaceae bacterium
ATCAACCTTCCGTTGTCGGTCTTCAAGGCCTTCGTCGAAGCGCGTTACAACCGCATTTCGATCAACGGTGGTTCGATGGAATTCGTTCCGGTCACCTTCGGAATCATGTTCTAAAGCTGGCCGGCTCGAAGTCTGAGCCTCGAAATGCAGACGGGGGAGGGCGAAAGCTCTCCCCCGTTTTGCATCTGCGACCCTGGAACCCGCCACGGTTGCTACGGCGTCGATGCGTCCCATCTTTACTGACTGGATGACTGTTCGACCTTTTCTGCTTTTCTTGTGCGCGGCTCTGGGCGCGTGCGGACACGGTTCGGCCGGGTCGGCCGATTCCGCTTCCGTTCGCGATCTGCCCGCGGAAAGCGGCGCTGACTCGCGCGCATTGGCCGCGTCGGCCCAAACGATTTCGTCTCCGTGCCCGCGAACGGGACGGTGGGCGCTCTGCAGCCTCGAGAAGCGACTCGAGCAATCCGGTTTTGTCGTCAAACGTGTCGGTGGAGGCGCTCCGCGAAGAGCGGGGTTCAGTGTCGCTCCGACGGTTTATACTCTTGGCCGCGCGCGGCTCGAAGTGTTCGTCTATCCGGACGAAGCCGCGCTCGCAAAAGACATCGCGAGCATCGACACACTCACGGCGTCGCCGCGCGGCCGGCCGAATTCGTGGGAGACGACTCCTACTCTGGTGCGATCAGGGAACCTTGCCGCTGTCTTTCTCACCGACAGCCCCGTGCAGGCCGAGCGCTTGATACTCGCCGTGACTGCGGGCGCGCCGCAACCAGGCTCGGCGCGCTGAGCGCACAAGCGCTGAGCAACGGCTCGCCTCTGGCCAGCGGGGCTGTCTACTCTGCTCGTTGGCTGGATATCTGTTCTGGACATAACCGCCCGCCCCACGCAGAATTGGGTTCCTCCCCATACTGGAGCTCTTTCAAATGAAGATTCGCATTCACTACGTGGCTTTCGCCACGCTTGTACTGCTGCCGGGTGTCGTCGCTGCGCAGCAGGCAAACCCCGTCGCGGACGCGTTTCGTGACAACGCCAAGCAAGAGGGAAAGAATCTGATCGCGGCCACCGAAGAATTTCCCGCTGACAAATTCTCTTACAAGCCGACGCCAGCCCAGATGAGCTTCGGAGACATTGTGGTCCATTTGTCCAAGGGAAATGATTACCTGTGCGGCAGCATCGGGGGCGTCAAAGCGCCGACCCGCACGAAGGTCGACGCTGACGATGGCAAGCCTGCCCTCGTCGCGCGACTGAAAGAAACCTTCGCGTTCTGCGATCAGGCACTCGCGCCACTGACTGACGCGAATCTGGCCGAGCAGCTTCCCTTCTTCGGCGGAAAAAAGATGTCGCGCGCGGGAGTCATGACTGTGACCACCGGCGATTGGGCCGACCACTACAGCCAGTCGGCGATCTACATGCGTCTGAACGGACTGCTCCCGCCGACCGCGAAAAAGCCGGCACCGTAAGCGCTTGATGCAAAATCCCGGATTGGCGTCTGCCAATCCGGGATGATCAAACCGTTTTCATGCAAGTGAGAGGAGTTGCCGGAGCTCAACTCCTAGGATGCGAGCGCCGTTGGCGTGCCGGGCGATTCATCGATCGGGAGCTCCGACGTTTCAGTCGAGAGCGCTGCCGAAATCTCCGGGGCAATCGGAAGTGTCAGCGTGAAGATGGAACCAGCTCCCTCCGCGCTCTGGAGTGTCAGATCGCCGCGCATCCCGCGGGCGAGCTCTCTGCTGATCGAAAGCCCGAGGCCGACGCCCTGTTGCGTTTCCGTGGTCAGGTGTCTGTCGATCTGAACGAACGGGTCGAACACGCGGTCGATGTCGAGCAGACGAACGCCGACACCGGTGTCGTTCACGCGTATTCTCACTACGCCGGCGTTGTCATCGCAAGTGACACCGATGCTGCCCCCACTGGGAGTGAATTTGATCGCGTTGGTGAGGACGTTGAGCAGGATCTGCTGAAATCTCTCCGCGTCGGCTGTAGCGAAAATCTCGCGCTCGCATGGCGCAACCGTCAGCGTCAGCCCTTTCGCCTTCGCTTGAAGGACGCAAAGTCCCTCGACTTCGGCGAGCACGGGGTTTACCGCGATCGACATGAGGTGCAGTGGCCTCGCCCCTTCGAGTCTCGCGATTGTAAGAACATCGTTGATCAGACGGAGTAGATAGGCGGCTGCGCGCTTGATCCGACCCAAGTCCTTGGTCTGCGCCGGATTGACGACTCCGCGAATTCCCATCTCGAGGATCTCCGTGTAACCGGATATCGCGTTCAGGGGGGTGCGAAGCTCATGACTCATCGCCCGCAGAAACTGCGTCTTGGCGTTGTTCGCGTGCTCGGCCATCAGGCGTGCCTCGCTCGCCTCTGCGAGCGCGGCCGCGGCGGCAATGTTGGCGGACTCAAGGGCCGCGAGAGTCGTCCGCAGCTTGTCGCCGTATGCCTTGATCCGCAGCAGGTTCCTCACCCGCACACACAGCTCTGCACGATCGACGGGTTTGGTGAGAAAGTCTTCGGCTCCGACGCTCAGCCCGAGCATCCTGGCGTTACGATCGTCCAGGGCGGTGAGCATGATTACGGGAATGTTCTTGGTGGCGAGGTTCTCCTTGATCTTGCCCGCGAGCTGGTAACCGTCCATGCCTGGCATCATGACGTCGAGCAGGATGAGGTCAGGTGGTTGCTCTGCCACTATGCCGAGCGCTTCCTCGCCGCTGTCTGCCGTCAGGAGTAGATAGCCTTCCGGCGTGAGCATGGTTTTCAGCAACTCTCTGTTGCGGCGCTCATCGTCCACGATGAGAATGCGCGCCGGGGAGTCGCTGGTGTCGGGCCTCAGGTTCATCATCGGAGTGTCGCCCTCACTTTAGAGCGGTGCTTTCACGAGCTGAGCCGAGATCGTCGCCAGGAAGTCCCGGTATGCGAGGGGCTTGGCGATGTAGCCATCACACCCCGCGGCGCGAATGCGCTCCTCGTCCCCCTTCATCGCCAGAGCGGTCAGGGCAACCACCGGAATATCGCGCGTCGCCGCATCGCGCTTGAGCAGCGCTGTCGCTTCGAGGCCGTCCATGCCGGGAAGCTGGATATCCATGAGGACAAGGTCGGGTTGTTCGTCGCGTGCCAAGGTCAACCCGGTCTCCGCATCCCTGGCGCTGAGCACAGAATGGCCGGCCGACTGCAATAGGAATGTCGCCAACGTCATGTTGGCGGGGTTATCCTCGATGATCAGGACCTTTGCCATGTCAGGCGACCGTGATGCGGCGACCAGCCATGGCGCGCCGAACTTCGGCGACAAAGCGGTCACGGTCGAAGTTGGCCTTTTCCATGATCGTCGTCACATAGCCACTGAGCCTGTCGCGGTCCTCAGGGGTGATGTGTTTTGCGGTGACCACCAGGATCGGTATCCGAGCCGTGTTGGGATTTTCCTGGAGCGCCGACACCACGTCGAAGCCGCTCACCTCCGGCATCATTAGGTCGAGCACGATCAAATCCGGTAGTTCCCGTCGCGCGACATCGATCGCCTCGCGACCGCCGTAAGCGCGCAGCACGATACTGGCCAGGCCCAGGATCCGGACGGCGATCAGCTCCACGGCCTTGGGGTCGTCATCGACCACGAGGATCTTTAGCGCCTTACCCTCCGCGAGAGGAAACAGACCAAGTCCAACGAGCGCCTGATACAACTCCTGCCGAGATATCGGCTTTTGCATGACCGCCGCGGCGCCAAGCGCGAAGCCCCTGGCAGGATCCGACACGATCGAAATGATCACGATCGGAATGTGCTTGAGCGCCGGCGTCTTCTTCATTTGACTGAGGAAATCCCAGCCATTCATGTTGGGCAGCCTGATGTCGAGCGTGATCAGCGCCAACGGCTGCCGCGCCGCGAGAACAAGTGCCATCTCGGCCGTTGCGGCGTGCAGGACCGTGAAGCCCTCCGCCTCGAGTTGCATGCGAATCAGGTCAGCGGACTTGTAATCATCTTCCACCACCAGCGCGGTAAGCGATCCCGCCAGCGCCTCGATGGGTAGGGCGGTCATTGGTGTGAACACTGCTCCCTCAGACGGCCGGAACGGCAGCCAAACCGTGAAGCAGGAGCCTTTGCCGACCTCACTCTCCACCGCCACCGCGCCGCCGTGCAAGTCGGCAAGGATCTTAACCATGGCCAGGCCGAGTCCCGTGCCCTCGAATTTTCGCGCCAGGCCGCTGTCGATCTGACTGAACGGCCTGTAGAGGCGCTCCAGTCCTTGCGGCGAGATGCCGATGCCGCTGTCGGTGACGCTGATCTTGAGAAACTCCCGGAAGTCGTTGTCGGCCAACGGGAAGCTCCGGCCTATGGAGGACTCGGACAGTTGGCCGACTTCCGCTCGCGGGACGCGACTGGCTCGCAGTATCACCTCGCCGTGCTCGCTGGTGAACTTGACCGCATTCGAGAGGAGGTTGTACACGATCTGTTTCAACTTGCGCGCGTCGCCGCGAATCGAACCCAGTTCCCCCGGGGCATCCATAATCAGACGGATGTTGCGAGCCGCGGCCTTCTCCCTGATGATCGACAGGCTATTCGCGAACAGCGAAGACATCTGCACGGGCTCCAGATCGAGCGTCATCTTGCCGGCTTCGACCTTGGACAGGTCGAGGATGTCGTTGATCAGCGAGAGGAGATGCTTCCCGCTGCTGAAGATGTCGCCGATGAACCCGCGCTGTTCATCGGTCATCTCTCCAACCAGGCCGTCGACGAGCACCTCGGAGAAGCCGATGATGGCATTGAGCGGCGTCCTCAGCTCGTGCGACATGTTGGCGAGGAATTCGGACTTCATCCGGCTCGCCTCTTCCAGCTCGAGGTTTTTCTGCTGCAGCCTTTGCTCGAACAGCTTCAGTTCCGTCACGTCACGCGCTGAGGCGAACACGCCTTGCAGGATCCTGTCGCGGTCATGGAAAGTGGTCGCGTTATACGACACCACGGTGAGGGTGCCATTCCTGGCGCGCGCTGTGAGCTCATAGTTGGTGACTTTGCCTTCGTTCAGCACTTGGTTGATCCCCGCCTCGGCGCGGCTCGAGTCGGTGAAGTAGTTCTTGAACGGCGCGCCGATCAGCTCGTCACGTGTGCAGCCGGTCAGCGCCTCCATCTGCTTGTTGAGGTCAGTGATGATGCCGCGTGGATCCGTGGTCATCAACGCGTCGATATTCGATTCGAGCAGCGAGCGGTTGTAGAAGTGCTGATCGCGCAGGCGCTGATCGAGCTTCATGCGCTCTTCTTCGACCTGCTTGCGCGCAGTATTGTCGGTGCCGATCAGCAGATAGCCGATGATGGCGTCCTGCACGTCGCGGAGCGCCGTGACCGACACCACCGCTGGGAACCGGCTCCCATCCTTGCGGATGTAGGTCAGCTCGTAGATGTCTTCGATCCCGCGCGAGGCCTTGAACACCAGTGCCTCGAAACCTGGCGTGATCTGGGTTCGGAGCTCGACGCTGAGCGCTTTGGCGCGCGCGATCACTTCCTGCGGATCGGAAATGTCGGCCGGCGTGATCTTGTTCATCACTTCGGCGGCCGTGTAGCCCAGCATCCGCTCGGCGCCGACGTTGAAGATCTGGATGACACCCTTGGCGTCGGTGGCGATGCTCGAGAAGTTGGCGCTGCTGAAAATCGCGCTCTGTAAGGCGCCCGCTTTGAGCAGGGCTTCTTCCGCCTGTTTGCGCGCGGTGTTGTCTGTACCGATCAACAGATAGCCGATGATCGCATTCTGCGCGTCACGCAACGCTGTGACTGACACCACCGCCGGGAATCGGCTCCCATCCTTCCGGATATAGGTGAGCTCGTAGATGTCCTCGATCCCGCGCGACGCCTTGAAGACCAATGCCTCGAAACCTGGTGTAATCGGGGTTCCGAGCTCGACGCTGAGCGCTTTGGCGCGGGCGATCACTTCCTGCGGATC
>DASZZU010000264.1:0-12215 GCA_035544855.1 Gemmatimonadaceae bacterium
TCGAACCCAGTGATCGACGATCTGGGTGCTGTCGAGATCGAACTGTCCGACGAAGAAGGGCATGTCGACCAGATCGTGGTAGTTCGTCGCCGAGAACGTGCGCGGACCAGTTGGCGTCATTCCTGTGACGATTTTCCATCCTGCCTCGGTGTTCACCGTTACACTAGCGGGGAAATCGAATCCTCGACCTTCCGGATAGAAAAAGAGGTTGGTGCCGTTGAAGAGGAGAAAATCCGGGCGCGCCCAGGTGTTGGCGTTGTCGAGGCTGTCGGCGAGATAGTCGAAGCGGACCGTCACCTCGCCCGCGCCATGGGGGCGAATCCGCCACGTATCAGGGTCGAGCTTGTCCCAGCCGAGCGACGTTCCTGTTTCCTCGGCGCTGAAGTTCGAGATGTTGCGCGCGAAGTTGTCGATCTCGTAGGCGCCGGGCGTCCACGCGGGAAGCGAGAGAACGACTGGCGCGTTTCCTCCCACCGTAAACGTCATCGCTGACGACACCAGTCGGCGCTCGCCGTTGGCCCGAGTAAATGTCACCTCGTAGCGGATGTCGTTGAGTGGCGCGGAAGTCGCGATGCTCTGCGCGGCGAGCGCCGAGGAGCCCAACGGCGCTGCAAGGAGTGAGAGCAGCGTGGTAATGACTTTTCTTCTCATGGAAGTTGAGATTTGGGAAGACGACCTGTTGCAATCGAGTTGCAAGAGTCGTTCGCGCGCACGCGCTGTGGGCATGTCGAAGGGAGTGCTATATTCGGGCCTTCGCTATCAACCTTTCTCCTATGCCGAGCCATGAGTCTACCGCCTGTTGATTCTCATCTCGAGCCCACCCTCGACCGTGTACAGCTCGCGGCGGACGAGGAGCTTCACAAGCCATACGTTCCGCCTTCGACAGAGCTCACCGAGCTGACGCCCGGAGCGATAGTCCTCGGAATTGTCCTGGGACTCATCTTCGCCGCTTCGAGTGTTTATCTGGCGCTCAAGGTCGGGTTGACGGTCAGCGCGTCGATCCCGATCGCGGTGCTCTCGATCACGATCTTCCGATATTTCTCTCGAGCGTTCGGCATGAAGCCGGTGACGATTCTCCAGAACAACATCGTCCAGACCACCGGCTCCGCGGGAGAATCGATCGCCGCCGGAGTCGTGTTTACCCTGCCGGCGCTGCTCCTTCTTGGATACAACCTGCCCTGGCCCAAGGTTGCCGCGATTGCGTTCGTCGGTGGGCTGCTCGGCGTGCTGATGATGATCCCGCTCCGGAAGAGTCTGATCGTTAAGGAGCACCGGAATCTCAAGTACCCCGAGGGCACGGCGTGCGCCGAAGTGTTGATCGTTGGCGAGGAAGGAGGAATTCAGGCCAGGACGGTGTTCATGGGATTCGGACTCGGTGCCGTGTACAAGCTTTGCAACACCGGTTTCAAATTCTGGCGCGACACCGTCGCACACACATTCACCACCGTCGCCGCTGGGCGGCCGCAGCTACTCGGCGAGATTCAGGCAGAGATAAGCCCGGAGCTTACCGGCGTCGGCTACATCATTGGACCGAAGGTGGCAGGCTATCTCTTCGCGGGCGGAGTGCTGTCGTTCTTCGTCCTCATTCCCGCGATCAAGCTGTTCGGAGCAGGACTCACCAGCCCGATGTTCCCGGCGACGAAGCTGATCTCGGAGATGGATGCCGGGACGGTCCGCTCGCAGTACATCTACTACATCGGCGCAGGCGCGGTCACGACGGCCGGTCTCATCAGCCTGTTTCGTGCCCTGCCCACGATTCTCAGCGCAATGCTCGGAAGCTTCAAAGGATTTCGCGGCGGGGGCGCTGTTGTCGATGCTCCGTTGCGTACACAGCGCGATCTGCCGATGTGGATCGTCGCCGTGGGAACGGTGATTCTCGCGATCCTGATGATCGTCGCGCCGCAGATCCACATCAACGTGTTGGGCGCGATCCTCGCGATATTCTTCGCGTTTCTATTCGTTACGGTATCCAGCCGCATCACCGGACAGATCGGCGCATCGGCGAATCCGATATCCGGAATGACCATCGCGACCGTTCTGCTCACGTCTCTCGTTTTTCTCGCGGTTGGCTGGACAGGTATCGAGCATCGGGTGCTCGCGCTCTCGATCGGCGGCGTCGTGTGCGTCGCCGCCGCGGTGGCGGGCGCGACATCACAGGACTTGAAGACCGGCTATCTCGTTGGCGCGACGCCCGCGCGGCAGCAGATCGGTCTCGTGTTCGGAGTCGTGACATCCGCAGTCCTCATCGGCTTCATCATCCAGTTTCTGAACGAGGCGAGCACGACCATTGTGGCGCGCCAATACGCCGGAGTGGTAATTCCATCGTCGCAATTCGACAACGAGACGCGGACGACACTCAAGGACGGAACGACCTACCGTGTCGGACACCTTTACGAGCAGACAGGCCAGGCTCCTGCGGGCAAATACCTCGTCGATCAGAGTGGCGCCATCAAGTACCTGGTCGATCCGGGAATCGGCGGCAAGGAAGAGACGGATTACACCGGAAGAAAAATCAAGAAGCTCGACTCGCCCAAGTCCCAGATCATGGCGCTCGTCGTCGACGGAATTCTCACCCGGAAGCTGCCGTGGGGTCTCGTCCTCATCGGAGCATTTCTGGCGATCGCGATGGAGATACTCGGCGTTCCTTCGCTTCCCATCGCGGTGGGAGTGTATCTCCCGATCGCCACCTCGGCGACGATATTCATGGGTGGAATGGTGCGATTACTGATCGAGCGGAGGATGTCGCAGGAGCGACGCAACAGCGCCGAGGCCGATTCAGGGCCGGGTGTGCTCTTCGCATCGGGACTCATCGCCGGTGGCGCACTCATGAACGTCGCGGTGCAGGCTCTCGTAGCTAAGGAGCTGGACCGGCCCCTCACCCAGGTTGGCGCAGCGCTGGGACCCGTCGCCGAGAGCCAGATCCTCTCGACGTTGTTTTACATTCTCTTTCTCGCGGTACCCCTCTATCTGATCGCGAAGCGGCAGAATTCCATGAACTCACACGTCACCTGATGATCTCTTCCGAATCTCTCGGCTTCCTCAAGAAGCTTCTCGACACGCCCGGTCCATCCGGGTTTGAGTCAGCGCCCGCGAAAGTGTGGCGCGAACAGGCAAAGCAATTCGCGAAGGTCACTGGCGATGTGGCTGGGAACAGCCTCGCGGAAGTGAATAGCGGCGGCAGTCCGACGATCATGCTGGCCGGTCACATCGACGAGATCGGTGTGATCATCAATTACATCGATGACCAGGGTTATGGCTACATCCAGCCCATCGGGGGGTGGGACCCGCAAGTGCTCATCGGCCAGCGTCTGCGGTTCATTGGCCGGAAGGGAGATGTATTCGGAGTCGTCGGAAAGAAGCCGATCCACTTCATCAAGCCGGACGAGCGTGAGAAGGCGGCCAAGTTCACCGATCTCTGGGTCGATTTCGGCGCCAAGACCAAAAAGGAAGCCGAAGAGAGGCTTTCCGTCGGTGACGCGGGGGTGATCGATTCGCGCACCATGGAATTTCCGAATGGCAGGATCGTATCGCGCTCGATTGACGACCGCATCGGCGCTTTCGTCGTGCTCGAGGCGCTGCGCAGATACGCGGCGAAGCCCGGCGCGGCAAAGGTCGTAGCAGTTGCAACGACACAGGAGGAGATCGGATACCGTGGGGGCGGAGCGGGCGTTTGCGCGACGTGCATCGGTCCGCAGATGGCGATCGTCGTCGATGTGACTTTTGCCATCGATCACCCGAGTGTCGAGAAGAAAGAGTATGGCGAAGCGGCGATCGATGGCGGGCCGGTTCTTACGCGCGGTTCCGTCATCTCTCCAGTCGTATTCAATCTCCTTCGCAAGACGGCGGAAGAGCGCAAGATTCCTTTCTCGCTTCACGCCGCGGGACGCGAGACGAGCACTGATGCGGATGCCATCCACATAGCGCGCGAGGGCGTCGCGACCGGCATCGTTGCCGTCCCAAATCGCTACATGCATTCGCCGAACGAGCTCGTAAGCATCCAGGATCTCGATCACGCGGCCGAGCTGATCGCGGAGACCTGTAGAGCGGTCACGGCCAAGACAGACTTCACCGCGCGTTAATCGTCGGGGGTTCACCCCATGCCCAAGCCAATCCCCCCTCCGCGCGAGGAAGGATTCACGACGACTACCGGCTCGCCCCTGTACTGGGCGAAGTACGGTCGCGGGAATGCCCCGAAGCTGCTCGTTCTGCACGGAGGCCCGGGCGCCGACCATTGTTATATGCTGCCGCAGATGCTGCACCTGGGCGAGCGGTATGACCTGCTCTTTTACGACCAGCGCGGAGGCGGACGCTCGAAGTCGGGCGCGCGGGTTCCGATCACGTGGCGCACCCACGTCGAGGACCTCGGGGCGGTCGTAACCGAATTCGGGCTCGAGCCGCTTTCCATCGTTGGCTATTCGTGGGGCGTGATGCTGGCGCTCCTCTACACAATCGAGCAGCGGAGAAATCCGCACCTGGTGCCACCGGCGCGACTCGCACTCATAAATCCGGCGCCTTTGACTCGCGAATACCGGCGTCAGTTCGAAGCGGAGTTCGCACGTCGGCAGCAGAGTCCCGAGATCCAGAAGATGCGGGAAGAGCTGGCGAGGTCGGGGTTGCGTGAGAAAGATCCAGCCGTCTATCGCCAGCGCGCCTTCGAGCTGGGTGTGGCCGGTTATTTTTCAGATCCGAAGAAAGCCCGCGACCTCACGCCGTTCAGGGTCGTCGGCAGCGCGCAGCAATCCGTATGGGAAAGTCTGGGTGATTTCGACCTGATCGGCGACCTGGAGGGGATCAAAATACCGTCGATCGTCATATATGGCCGTGACGATCCGATTCCACTAGCGTCTTCCGTAGAAGCTGCGCGCGTTCTCGGAACGAACCTCGTGGTTCTGGACGACTGCGGGCACGTGCCGTACGTTGAACAGCCTCAACGGCTCTTTTCGGCACTCGACACATTCCTTGATAAAACCAATCCGCCCGTACGAAGCTGAAACTCAGCTATGACATCAGATTCCGGCGTCACACAGCACGCGATCAGCTCCATCACGGTCGACGGGAAGGAATACAGAGTGGCGCTCCGTCTAGCCTATGACGGAGTGGAGTACATCGGCAGGCTGTGGTTCAGCGATCCCAACAGCGATCAGATGGGAATTCCCGACCACGGCGCGGTTCCGGGCCGTACGATCGCTGAAGCGGTCGAAGTCGCCAGAAAGCTCACCCCGCAGGATCTCGAGAGGCGCTGCCATCGCGCTCTCGCCGACAAGAGGCGGTACATCCGGCTTCGTCGCGCGACCGAGGAGATCATCACCAAGATCAAGTACATGAATCGCGTCGCGGTGACGATGCGGCATGGCATGCTCGACTCCGAAGGCGCGAGCCAGGAGCTCGAGCTCATTCAGAAGCAAATCGAAGAGATCGTTAAGACCCTTCCCTTCCACGCCGGGATAGAAGAGGGCAGCTGACGAGGTATCCGCGAATCCCGCCACGCTGGTGAGCAGGACGTAACGCACCGCCCTCCTATATTGAGGGCATGGATTCCCGCACGGCCGCGCACGTTCTGTCCAAGATCGGCGCACTCCTCGAAGTAAAAGGCGACCAGAGATTCAAGGCGCGCGCATACGCCGGGGCGGCCCGATCGCTTGTCGCGCTCGACACCGACGACCTCGCGCCTCTTCTCAATTCCGGGGAGCTGGCCGACACGTCGGGGATCGGACCGGCCACGCTGTCCGTCATTCGCGAGCTGGTCGAGACCGGCGAGTCCTCGTACCTCACCCGCCTCCGGGAAGGAATGCCGGAAGGCCTGCTCGATCTCATGCGGGTGCCCGGCCTCAGTGTCGCCAAGATTCAGGTCATTCACGACGCCCTCGGCGTCCAGACCGTCGAGGATCTGGAGCGAGTCGCGCAGAACGGACAGCTCGCGAATCTCCCCAGGTTCGGTAAGAAGACGGCGGATAAGATCCTCAAAGGAATCGAGATTCTCAGGCGGAATGCGCATCTGGAGAGATTCCCGCGCGCGGTGGTCGAAGCGCACCTTCTTCTCGCCAACGTCGAAAAGCATCCCGACGTGAAGCGCGCCGATGTCTCGGGCTCCATCCGGCGACACAACGAGGTGGTATCCGACATCGACATCGTGGCCGAATGCTCGACCGACCCGGAGCAAGTGGCGGAATCCTTTGCTCGCGCGCCGGGAGTGAGCGAAGCCAAACCTGGCGAAGAGGCCGGCTCGATCAGGATCCGGTTTGTGGACGGAACGCAGCTCGACATGTACTGCGTGAACACGGCCGACTACCCGGTGGCGCTCTGGCGCGCGACCGGTAGCAGCGCGCACGTCGAAGAGATGACCGTCCTGGCGGAAAAGAAAGGATTCCAGATCAAGGGCAACTGGCTCGTAAAGAAGGAGGGCAAGCGGGTTCCCATCGCCAGCGAGGAAGCGCTGTTCGCCGCGCTCGATCTGGTGCCAATCCCACCCGAGATGCGCGAGGGCATGGGCGAGCTCGAAGCCGCCGCTCGACGTGAGCTGCCCCAGCTGATCACGTTCGACGATCTCCGCGGCGTGTTGCATTGTCACTCCGACTATTCCGACGGCAGCGCGACCATCGAGGAGATGGCGAACGCCGCAAAGGAGCGCGGCTGGAGCTACATCGGAATCTCGGATCACTCGGAATCGGCGTTCTACGCGGGCGGACTCAAGCGCGACAAGCTCGCCCGCCAGCACTACGAGATCGACCGCCTCAACGCTACGATGGGGAAGTTCAGAATCCTCAAGGGAATCGAGGCGGACATTCTCGCTGATGGAAGGCTCGATTACGACGCGGAAACGCTGGACCGATTCGATTACGTGATCGGATCGATCCATTCGCGCTTCAGCATGGATGGAGATGCGATGACGAAGCGCGTGCTAACCGCTATGGACGATCCACATCTGACTATCCTCGCGCACCCGACGGGACGACTGCTGCTCTCCCGCGAGCCCTACGCAATCAACCTGGAGGCGGTGCTGGAGAAAGCGGTGGAAGTTGGCGTGGCGGTGGAGCTGAACGCCGATCCGCACCGACTCGATCTCGACTGGCGCTACTGCCGCCAGGCAAAGGAGCTGGGCGTGACGATAGAGATCGGCCCGGACGCGCACTCGACAGCGGGACTCGACAACGTCCACTTTGGAATCGGGATGGCGCGGAAGGCGTGGCTCGAGCCGGGTGAGATTCTGAATACAGGGAGCGCAGAGGATGTTCTCGCCTTCGCGCGGAAGAGACGCGGCAAATGAAAAAACGGACGCTCCTCAAGCCCAAGAGAGTAACGCGGCCTCGCATTGCGAAGAGCGCGCTCGGCGAGCACGCGACCGAGATCTTCGCGCGCCTCAAGCGTGCTTACCCCGATGCTCACTGTGAGCTGGATCACCAGACGCCGCTGCAGCTCCTGATGGCAACAATCCTCAGCGCTCAGTGCACTGACAAGCGCGTCAACATGGTGACACCGCTTCTGTTCGAGACTTATCCAACCGCTCAGTCGCTTGCTGACGCGCCGCAGGAGACGCTCGAGGACCTTATCAGGAGCACGGGTTTCTTCCGCAACAAGACGAAGAGCTTGATCGCCTTGGGGAAGGCGCTCGTCGCGCGTCACAATGGCGAAGTGCCGGACTCGATGGCGGCCCTCGTCGAGCTTCCCGGCGTTGGTCGGAAAACCGCGAACGTCATACTCGGCAACGCGTTCAGGAAAAACGAAGGTGTCGTCGTCGACACCCACGTCGGGCGGCTCAGTCTCCGGCTTGGCCTAACGAAGCAGACAGATCCGGTGAAGGTCGAGCGGGACCTGATGCCGCTTTTCCCACGGGAAGAATGGGCACAGCTCGCGCATGTGCTCATCTTTCACGGCCGACGAGTATGCTTCGCCCGCTCGCCTAACTGCGAGATCTGCGTGCTGAATGAGATCTGCCCTTCGAGCAGCACAATCGATCACAGCTGACAAACGCAGGAAACTCCGAGTTCAGAACGTGTGGAGCCTCACGCTCTTCGAGCGTGAGGCTCCTGGCGCGTGGTAGAAAGTATTGACCGCTCGCTCCTGCTCCAAGAGCAGGCGCCATTACGATACCGACCTCCTGACTCTCTCAACAAGCGTGACGTGGGCGCCAGTGAGTCCTGGATTTCAACGGCCTTTAGCTCGACTCGGTTACTGAAAGCCTGAACCGGCGGAGCTGAATTCGGTATGGAGATGTGGCCAACGGCTACTTCTGGGGCACAAACCGTACGTTGCATTTCCAGATTTGGCTCCCCCGCTCGCTTGCTATGTTCGCACCGGTTTCCAAAACGTATTTGCCGGGCTCTTGAAAGACTGCCTCGAGTGTGTCTCGTCCGTAGACCCACGGCTTACCCTTCACATCCGCTCGGAAGCGGATCGTAGGCATCTCCTTAAAGGTCTCACTGGGGACCAACGAGTAATCGGGGCCGTCAACGTCGTGAGGATAAACAAGGTAAAACCACGTGCCGTTAGGGTGAATTACCACCAGATATTCTCCATGAGGCACTTCCATTCTCATAGTGATCGTGTCCCGGCGTGAAAACACCTTAGGCGCACACTGAAGGTTAGGGGCGTGGATCGAAGTATCCATAACTTGCTTTGTATCGGTCGATGGACTCGTTACCAGCCCGCGAGACACACTGTTCTCCGCGGCAGTCGATGAGCGGGATACAATTTTCGCGGTCGCTGCAGTACCAATACTGGATGAGTCCGCTCGCTCCTGGTTTCGATCAGGAGTAGGAGTCGGCTTGCAGCACGGCAAGAAAACCGTGGCAAGCAACATGACCATAGTTGGGGCTTTAGACACTATTGGTATTCTCCTAACTGAAGCGTAGACAGGCAGCAGGCGTCTGGAGCAACGCACGCCAGAATCCGAGACCTGAGGGACGCCAAACGATCATTTAACAGACATAGTGTTTGCCCGGCGACCTGCGGGCCGGCCGTTCACACTATAATCTTACAAGTAGGCCAGCGTCTCCTGCACCGCCGGCTAACAATCATTGATCCTGAGATCAGTTGACGGCTTTCAACCACACTAGGGTCAAAAGCCGCATTGACCGCGCGACATGTCGAGAATGAACGACGTGCTCGCCAAGCCAGGCATGATTTTATAGTCGTAAACGTACGGCTCATCCTCCATGTCCGCATACCCTACAACGAGTAGGCTATCGATCGGCGAAATGGTCATGGAAAACGTTCCGTCTGTAGCGCTCGTTCTGCTGCCGAGCCAAGGCGTGATCCAGATCAATCTCCGCAGGGCCACTTGCATTGTGTCGAACTGAGCACTCGCAGTCTCGTCATCGCCATGACCGAAACCCGAAAAGTTGTTCATAGAATCGAGATGGGCTACTAATGATCTGGCACTACTTACCTTGAAGAATGAAGCGCCGACTCCACCTACAGGTCGTGCCGTAGTGTTAAAACAGGTCATCGCCTTACCGCTAAACGTTGCGTCTGCCTGAAGTGCTCCAAGTTCTATATTGCTCGCGATGGGTTGGATAACCAAAAGGCCGGCACAAATTAGGATTGTTTTCAACATTTGTGGTTCTCCTTAAAAGGTGCAAGGTTGGAGTAAGTTGTTCCTGTTTGTCTTGCCTCTTGGACTCCAGATGCTCCCGTTATTGACATGTTCCTCGAAATGCAGATGCGGGCCAGTGGAAATCCCAGTATTCCCGGTGTAACCGAGCAGATCACCCGCTGCGACTACATGACCCTTAGTGATAGAAGCCGGAGGCTGGCCCACCAAATGGTAGAAGAATGAGTATACGTTCGATCCGTCTGTACTTTCTACTATAACACGCCACCCGGTTGACTCGCGATTATCGACTTCCCTCACTATGCCGGCACGAGGGGCGTAGATCGGAGTAGATGGCGGTTCAGAAAAATCTCTCCCCGTATGCGGATCAGAGTGGCTGGAGTCGATCGCGCCGTACTCTGTTGTAACTCTCGGATGGTTTCGCAGGACCGCCGCTGGACAAGGTGGCGCTAATGCCCAGATTGCGACGCTTGCGCTGCGACTTTGCTGCGCGCCGTTGACCAATGCTGTGAGTTGCATCGTTCCCGCTTCCTTAACGCTGAAAACAGCGCATGGATTGACGGGCTGGGCGCATGCGACGGTTTGGCCAGCTCCCCCGCCGGCAGCCGTCCATTGCCAGGAGAGAATCTTTAGGGGCACGCTTATGTTCTTTATTGAGAGAGGTGCCACTCCGGGGTAAAAGATCACTTTGGACCCTACCATAATGGTGTCCGGATACGCTGACAGACCGAGACTCGCGATAAGCGGAGTCACTGACACGTATTGGGGCCCGCCGCTATAGGAGTGACAAGGTGTGTAATTGCAATCAGCGGTGTACTGAGGCACTCCGGGACCGCGAGTTATGGTGCCTTGTCCTGAGGCAAGGATTGTATCTGCCCAAACACTCATAAGCCGCGTCGAGTCGGGCGTACCGCTGCACGGTGATGGGCCACTTCTTTGCGAAGGCCACGAGAAATTCACATTCGCGTAGCAACTGTACCAAACTCCGAAAACGAAAATGCCTGATCCATCTAATGGCCCTGAGTAGCCCTGAACGGCTGTTCTTGGATCACTGGTTACTCGAATTTTGCCGTCTAATCTGACTTCGACAATTGTGGAATCCGAATAAGTCGGAAGACTCATTGTCTTAGCAGGATCTTGGGAACTACCGATTGGAAATTCCGCCAAGACGAGATTCGGTGGAGTGACAACGGAGGCTAATCCAACCCTCCTTGGCTGGACGGGCGATTCCTGGTCTGTGCAAGCGGAAATGCCTACCAGAAGTAGGAAGACGGTGATTTGTGCGCGAACGCTCATAAGGAGGTCCTGTGATGGGTGGCTTCGCGAAGGAAACAACGGTTACTGCTTATTCCGGATTCCGTAAATGTCTGTTTCCTACCACTAAGTGTTGTTTCTCTATCCCGGGCTCGATGACAAGCCGCTCGCGTTGATGAGCCGGTCATGGGACAGATCACTCGACGCCGCTCGCCGATCGGGTAGGCACGCTTCCGCGGGACTAACTCAAATGAACAGCTCGGATCTTTTGGGATTGACCGCCGGCCGGGTCAGTCGGCGAGAAACACCGTCTCCGTTGGCCGCTCCGGAAGGTCTAGCACACGGTAGGCTCTATGGAATTCTGGCGGGACCTTATGCTCAGCGTTCGGGGGAGCTGCACTCGTTGACTAAACCGCTCTCAGCAATGTTGGAATAACTCTACGGCTATCGATGACTCCTGCAGCACCAGCAGGGGGCCGCAAAACCCCGCTGGACTCCGCCTCACGCTCATCGAGCGTGAGGTAGCCGCCTGCTCCAGTAGCAGGAGCGTGCTAAACGCCGCTCGCGCCAACTCACGTTCATCGAGCGTGAGCCAGCATCTTTCCCTACCGGTTGATGCACTACGTCCGGCTGGGTAGAATTCCGATGTCACGATATGTATTCAGTTCTTTCCTCCTCACTCACCAATGCCAAAGTTTGCGACGATAGAGACCAACCGGGGGACGATGCGCGCCGAGCTGTACGAGAAGGAGGCGCCGAAGACGGTGGCGAATTTTGAGAAGCTCGCCAATTCGGGCTTCTACGACGGTACGAAGTTCCACCGCGTCATCAAGGATTTCATGGTGCAGGGCGGCGATCCGTACTCGAAGGGTGGCGAACACGCGAAGGGTCCGGTCGGCACGGGTGGTCCCGGCTACAAAATCGACTGCGAAACCAACGGCAATCCGCACACCCACAAAGTCGGCGCGCTATCGATGGCACACGCCGGCAAGAACACCGGTGGCAGCCAGTTCTTCATCGTTCTCAGTGAGCAGAACACCAGGCACCTGAACGGCGTGCACACGGTTTTCGGGAAGGTCGTGGAAGGAATCGACGTGGTTCCCAAAATCAGTCAGAACGACAGTCTTTCGAAGGTGAGAGTCTCGAACGGCTCGGGAGCGAAATAGTCATGGCGACGAAAAAGAAAACGGACCTGAGCGCGGCGCTGACGGGGCTCGTCCTGGGCGCGGTGACGCTATTCCTCCTCCTGACATCGATCGTGATGATGACCAACGCGCACTATCGGGACAAGGAAGCCGCGGAGGCTCACAAGTAGTGGCAACGGGCGGTCGCCATTGACCGCCCAGCTCATGGGTAGTATGTTACTGACTGGTCAGTTACTATTTCTTTGAGAAATGCCCCGAGCAAAATC
>DASZZU010000265.1:0-4318 GCA_035544855.1 Gemmatimonadaceae bacterium
TCCGCGGCCTTCCTTTTTATGGCCGCTTCCAGCGCCGGTACGCCAGCCACCCGACAAGGGCGAGAAGAGCCAGTGGAATCACGACGCCGAGCGCCGCGATCGATCCGGCGACGAGCGCGATGAAGTTCTTCCAGGCGCGTCTAAGCGCTGCCGCAATCGGATTCTCCCCGGGCGCATTCCCGAGTATCGGTGCCGGCTCGTGGACGGTGATCGTGAGTGTGCTCATGGCGACGCGGGCACTGAGGTACCGAAGCCTTCCTTCGTAGCGCTCGATCTCTTCTCTCACGCGGGCCAGCTCCCGCTCGACGCGCAGAACCTCGTCGAGTTTTCCGGTACGGTTGGCGAGCAAGCTGATCAACCGCTCCTCGAGACGCCGGGAGTTGTTTACCCGCGCGGTGACGTCGACAAACTCCTCCCCAACATCCTGTGCGCTGGAGCTGACAGTCTCGACCTTGCCGATTGTGGACAACGACCCGACCGCCTGGTCGTATTTCGGCGCGGGAATTTTTAGCTCGAGGGTCGCCTGGCGGATCTGGTCGCGGCCGCCGCTGATGGACGAGTTGGTGATGTAGCCACCGACCTGCGCCGCGAGCTGCCGGATTTTCAATATCGCGGGATCCACCTTGTCTACTTCGATGAACGCCTGCCCGGTACGAATGACCATCGTGGGCGCGGTCGAACCCGCGTTGACGTTTTGTAGGGGGTCGGCTCCGGAGGGAGGACTCTCCGGAGATATCGCGTCGGCCGTCACCGACGCTACGCCACCACCGCTGAACTGTGCGGCATCAGGGGCTCCGACCTTCCCGGCGATCACACCACCGGCAGGCATTGGGGCCCCTCTCGCGAGGGCTCTTGGCGACCCGTCCATCCCCTCGGTCGCCACTCTGCTACTGTCCGCGGAAGAAGATGAATCACGCCCACACGCGGTGAGCGCGAGGGCAATCATTACCAGCGATGTGGATGCTTTCATTTCTGGCTCGGTTGAGGTTCCGCATGGGAGACGTCTGCCGAGTCAGTTGTTGCACACGTGGGTACGGCGTGCGCCTAATCGCCGCCTAACAGCACTTCGATCCGGGCTTGTTATAGCGGTCGTTCATCCGATTGTGATTGAATTCGGTCTCCGTCATCACACGGTCCCCCGGATGCGCGCTGCGCATGTGCGCGAGATAGCGCTCGTAATCCGGGGCGCCGACCACGGCCCGGACGAATGATGCTGATTGCGACAATATTGAGCTGATGAAATCGATCATCGGTTTGAAGTGCCATTGGGGAGGTATCTCTCGAACAGATCGAAGATCCTCCGGTATTCGCTGGTATCGACCATCCCGTGCGCCATTAGCAACGGGTCTTCGAGACCTTCGGCGAAGTAAATAGGTGACGACTGACGGTACGACAGCGTATCGTTTTGCGGAAGATTCAGGATGCCTGAGGTATAACCCTGATTGTAGTGCGCCCAGTCGGTGACGCTCCGCAGCACGGCGCCGGCCCCAAAGTGCCTGGGCCCCGTAAATAGGGCCATCAGGGTGATGAAACCGCCGTAGCTACCGGCCGTAAACCCCGATCCGCTTCCAGGCTGATGAGCGCCTCTAGGCCGCCCGCGTTGCGTCCTCGAATGGGATCTCCGTGCTGTGCGCGACCTTCCGTCCGGTCAGAACGGTGAACCACTCGTGCATTGAGGCGACGAGGATGACCAAGACCGAGATGAGAAAGAACCCCGCGACCGCCGCGTCGATCCTGTCATTCAGAATCATTCGACTTGCGTCGCCGATCGATTGTGCGCCCGCGGGGAGCTCCCCGCGTGCGAGCGTGTCGCGCAGCAGACGCGCGTGTGACAGGAATCCGAGCTTCGGATCTGCGGAAAACATTTTCTGCCAGCCAGCGGTGAGCGTCACCAGCGCGAGCCAGGCGAGCGGAACGATGGTCACCCAGGCGTAGCGCGCCTTCCCCATCTTGATAATGATGGTCGTTCCGACGCAAAGCGCCACCGCCGCGAGCAGCTGATTCGAAATTCCGAACAGCGGCCAGAGCGAATTGATCCCGCCAAGCGGATCGAGTACGCCCTGATACAGGAAGTGGCCCCACATCGCGACCACGATGCCGCTGGATATTAGGACCGCCGGATACCACGACACCCGCCCTATCGGCGCCCAGACGTGTTTGAGCAGGTCCTGGAGCATGAACCGTCCGACCCGCGTGCCGGCGTCCACCGTCGTCAGAATGAAAAGCGCTTCGAACATGATCGCGAAGTGGTACCAGAGCGCCATCGCCGTCGAGCCGCCGAGCACGCGGGAGAAGAGGTGCGCCATCCCAACGGCCAGGCTTGGCGCGCCACCCGTTCGCGAGAGCAGAGTCTTCTCGCCAACCTGCTGCGCGAGAAGCTCCATCTGCGCCGGATCGAGCGTGAATCCCCAGTGCTGCACCGCGGCGGCGGCGCTCGCTGCAGTCGTACCGATCGCGCTCGGTGGAGCATTGATGGCGAAGTAAACTCCTGGGGTGAGAACGCAGGCCGCGATCAGTGCCATCACCGCGACCAACGACTCGGTGAGCATGCCACCGTATCCGACGATGCGCGCGTCGGCCTCGTTCGCGAGCAGCTTTGGCGTCGTGCCAGATGCGATCAGCGAATGGAATCCGCTGATGGATCCGCAGGCGATCGTTATGAATGCGAAGGGAAAAATCTTCCCCGCGAACACCGGGCCAGTGCCATCAGTGAATTGCGTGAGCGCCGGCATCTGGAGCGGGGGCAGGACGATCACGATCCCGACTGCCAGCGCCAGCACCACGCCGATCTTGACGAAGGCGGAGAGATAGTCGCGCGGGGCGAGCAACAGCCATACCGGCAGGACCGATGCGAAGAAGCTGTAGCCCATGATGAGTAGCGCGAGCGTCTTGGCGCTGAGCGTGAAGGTCGGAGCAATGGCCGGGTTCTGCGCCACCCACCGTCCGGCGTAGAGCGCGAGGACAAGGAGCACCAATCCGATTGCGCTCGCTTCGAGCACGCGGTATGGTCGAACCCAGCGCAGGTACACGCCCATGAGCAGCGCCGTCGGAATCGTCAGACCGATCGTCACTACGCCCCACGGACTCGCCTTGAGCGCGTTCACCACCACGAGCGCGAGCACGGCGATGAGGACGATCATGATGCCGAGCACCGCGACCAGCGCCGTGTACCCCGCCACCGGCCCGATCTCTTCCTTCGCCATCTGCCCCAGGGATTTCCCGTTACGCCGCACCGACGCGCAGAGAATCACGAAATCCTGAACCGCTCCGCCGATCGCCACGCCGACGATGATCCAGAGCGCACCGGGAAGAAATCCGAATTGTGCGGCGAGCGTTGGTCCTACAAGCGGCCCGGGCCCCGCAATCGCGGCGAAGTGGTGACCGAACACGACCCACCGGTTGGTTGGCATGAAGTCTCTGCCGTCATTGAGCCTCACCGCCGGTGTGGGGCGAGCCGGATCGAGCGCGAAGATGCGGCTGCCGATGAACCGGCTGTAAAACCGGTACGACACCGCGTACGTGCAGAGCGCCGCGACCAGCAGCCACGCGGCATTCACCGGCTCGCCCCGTGAGAGCGCGAGCCACGCGAAGCTCGTGGCGCCGAGCACGGAGACGAACGACCAGAGGGCGATCTTGCGGATTCTATCCATCACGCTGTTATGCACGTATGCGATGAAATTGAGTATGCGTTAACTTTCCCGCAATCCGAACCAAGAGACAGTTGCGAGCATTTGTTCTCATAGCATCCGCCTCCATCCTGACGGCGTGCGCGTCAAAGCCCCCCGAGACCGGTGCTTCTCCGGTGCCACTGCGTCCGCTCGAGCGGATGGCAGGGCAGGAGATTCTCGTCTTTCCCGTCCAGTATCTCTCCTCGACGGACACCCTCGGCTGGCAGGAGCAGATACCGAATCGCGCTGCATTTCTCGCGGCTCTCGACGACCAGATCGAAGCCGCGATGACCGCTCGGGGACTCGGCCGGGCATGGACGTTCGGCCGTGAGGTAGAGCGCGCGTCGAAACTCAACAGCATCCTGATGACCGACGCGCGGTCACTCTCCGCCGAGTGGCTGCGCGGCCGCGTCCTCCCCGAGACGTCGGTGCGCGATCCGTTGCAGTCGCAGGTCCGTGGACTCGTCGGCCTCAAGGGATCGCGCTACGCTCTGCTCCCAGTCGAGCTAAGACTGGAGAACCGTGGTGGTGGTACGGGCGTTGCAATTTTGCGCGTGGTGATGATCGATGCGCGCATGGCTCAGATCCGTTGGGTGGGCGAGGTGGTGAGCGATCCGATGAGAACACTCTCGCCGGCGCTCACGGCCAGC
>DASZZU010000266.1:0-4766 GCA_035544855.1 Gemmatimonadaceae bacterium
CTTCTGGAAGAAAGGGGTCCCGCTCTCGAGTACCCCTACTCGTCCGCGATTCTCGGATCGCGCTACGCACACCTTCGGGAGTTGCGCATTCAGCACAAAGGCCGCCCCTATCGCGTGCTCTATGCGTTTGATCCACGGCGAACGGCGATTCTCCTGATCGGCGGTGCCAAGAAGGGAGACGATCGCTGGTATGAAGTCAACGTCCCGCTTGCAGAAAAGCTCTACGCGAGTCACCTGGAACAACTGATGGAGGAGGGGTTGATCGATGGCAAAGAGGTTTCGTGATCTAGTCTCTAAAACGATGACTGCGGAGCAGCGGGCTCGTGCCGCCAGTCGCGCGAAGGCTCTGCTGACGGAGATGAGCTTGGCGCAATTGAGAAGGGCTAGGCAGCTCTCGCAGCTCGACATGGCGGCAAAGCTCAAGACAACCCAGTCGAGCATCTCACGACTCGAGCACCAAGCCGACATGTATCTGAGCACTTTACGGGAGTATGTAGAAGCATCGGGCGGTCATCTCGACCTGATTGCCCGATACCGCGATACTGAGATCCGACTTATCCAATTCGCCGATCTCGCTTCGGCATAGCGGGACGGCTGTCGGACGGCAACCAACGCTTCCGGCCTCCGGCGTGACTACAATGTCACTGTTACGGGCCCACACATGGGAGGAGTTCAGATGCCGGCTCTCACAACCACTGTACGGCAGCAAGGGTCTTCCGCCGTTACAACCGTTCCGCCCGAAATTGTGCGACGGCTCGGGATTGCTGCTGGAACCACGCTCGCCTGGGTTGAAGATGGGTTCGGCGGATTTCGCGTCAGTCCTTTTTCCGCGGATACGGCGAAGGCTGTCGAAATTCACGAAGCGGTGATGAACAAATACGATGCAGTGTTCCGTGCCCTGGCTAAATGAAGTCTGCGGCGAAAAAGGAGGAACCTCGCTGGATAACCGAGGAGAGCCTTTTCGTCATCCATGCGCAGCAGGTTGAACGTTATGGCGGCTCCCACGGAGTGCTCGATAAGGCCCTAGTGCTGGCCGCCCTCCGCCGGCCGATCGACCGATGGGCGCACGAAGAAGCTGTCGCATCGGTCGACTTTGCCGACCTCGCGGCCTTCTATCTGGTGGCGTTCGCCGGCACCCAGGGATTCAACGATGGGAACAAGCGCACAGGATTAGCCTGTGCGCTTGTTTTTCTGGGTTTGAACTCCGTGAGTTTCGAGGCCGACGCGAAAGAGCTGTATGAGCTCACGCTCAGAGTCGCGACTCACCAAATCGGAGGCAACGACGCAGCGATCTGGTTCCGTCAGAGGATCAAGTGAAGCCACGGCAGCCGAAGGACAAAACTACACGGACAATGTCTTCCGCCAAGCGTCCTCCCGAGTTGCAGGCCATCTTCGACGAGATCGAGCGAGCCGGCCCCTTTGCATCGGTCGAAGAGATCAATCGCCTGCTTGGGGTCCGGATGCGCGAGTACAACGCGAGCCAGCAAGCGGCGCTCGGCGGCCTCTCGCCCGACGAGATGGGCCAGTTGCTGTCCGGCGACTGGATATCACAAGGCGCGCTCCGCCTCAACGACGCCCTCACGTTGAACGAGCTCGCCGACGCGGCGGTCCTCGCCGATGCGCGAACGTTGCTCGACTTCGTCGCGAGCGAAGGCCCCGTAAAGGAAACGACCGCCCGGAATCTTCCTCGAGCCATCGTGGCGAGGCTGCTGCCGCGCCTGCGAATCCCCGCGCAGCGACGCATCGCCGTCGATACGGGTGAACCCCCGCCGCTCAACGAAGGCGACGTGCTCTGGCTGTCGGCTCTGCGGCACACCATGATGTTCGCCGGGCTGCTCATGCGACGGAAAGGCCTGCGGGTTACTCCGCGCGGGCGCGAACTGCTACGCCCTGATCGGGCCGGCGAGTTGTACGCGCTACTCTTTCTGACCGTCTTCCGGAAGCTCGATCTTCGGGTGTTCAGCCGCGATGACCGCCATGCCGGGCTGCAATCGACGATCGCGTACTCGTTCCACAAGCTTCGAGCTGCCGCTCGAGAGTGGAGATCGTCCGAGGCGCTTGCCGAAGCAGCGTGGCTCGATAGTGCCAAAGACCCGCCGACCGAGTGGGAGGTGAACAACGTGGACTTCCGGCACTACGCGTTCCGCCATCGCGTGCTCGACCCGCTCGTTCAATTCGGATTGTTGGAGGAGCGCGTGTTGCCGACGGAAGAACGCTGGAAGGAATTGATCGAATTCCGACTGACGCCCCTCTTCGATCGATTCCTGCGATTCGAGTTTCACAGGCAAGCGGCTCGCGATCCATTTCTGATGCGGTAGCTTTGGGCGACTCGTTTCCTCCCACGGCGTTTCGAGGAACCGCGCGGCCGGCCGCCTTTCGCGCCGTTACTCCTTGCCGCACGGACCTTGGCCGGAGATCGGGACCGCCCGCCATGACTTGCGAGGTGGCGCATCCAGCTGGTCGACCCAAATATCTGCTGAAGCACCCTTGGCACGCTTAGATCGATGTCCAGCGATTCCCAATGGAGACCTTCTCCTGAAGGACTCACTTCCACCATAGCCAATTGATTCGCGGAAACGTTCCGCAGCCCCGGAATCAACTTTATGGGAAGCTGGAAACTCGAACCGTTGGTGAGCTCGACGGCAAGCATCCTTGCGGACCGATCGTATCTTGCCCCCAGGGCCCTGGGCTCGGACGCACGGAGTCGTCGCCCACGCGCTCTGGCCGCGGGGATCTGCGAAAGGATTTGATGGTGCGTGAGTGACTTATTCGCCATGCATTGCGAGTCCGATGACTACCTCCGCGCCGCTCTTCACGACGTGAACATGAGGTGGGGCGTGCTCACGTGAAGGGAAGAGAATACGTACCGAAAAGCCATCTGACCTGATGACGGTTGGCAATGGAAGTTAACCCAACGCTTGGGTTTTGACAATAGTTACAACGCGGGAATGGATCCGCACGAGGATTGTTCTACTGGTGGTCTGAGCGGAATAACCAGAGAAATATTGGCCGAGCGGGAAAAGGAAGTTTTTGGGTGGTGCAAGCGACGTTCGTTGCCTCTCGCATTCGTCCTCGCGGGAGGCTATGTGAGTCTCGAGCTGGATGAAGCGGGGTTGGTAGAACTGCATCGGCTAACGCTGCAACAGGCGGCAGCAGCCTCACGCCGGTCAATGCGTTCCCAAGTGCTCGTCGACATATCGAGTCGTCCGGGAGGCGGAGAGTGCGGGCGGTAGCAGCGCGATCATGGAGTGATTGGCGGCGCGTCGAGATCGGACAGATCGGGCGACTCGGCCCCCGGTCGATGCTCGTGCGTCACGGGCACCCCTGTGCTCCAATACCGTTCGGGAATGCACGCGGTGAGTGCGACCAGCACCCCGCCGAGGCCAACCACGAACAGTCCGGGCCCCGGTCGCAGCGCCAGCATCGCGCTCTCACCGCGAGCCCGTGCAAGCTCCCACACGCCGATCAGCAACCAGACGGCGACGCAGGTGATTCCCAACCCCAGCGCCGCCGTCACGCGCCGCAGTACAATGTGAGGACCGAGCCGAGTACCGCGACCGAGCATGACGCCAAGCGCAACGCACAGGGCGCCGGCCGCCAGCAGCAGGCGCCCGTTCAAGCCGATCACGCCGCGCAATGGGACCAGCCCGGCGAAATAGTACATCCACGGCAGGGACGCTCCGATGCCGATCCCGAGGCCACCCAGCACGATCAGGAGTGCCGGCGTGGAGGGTCGTCTCAACACGCGACGCTTAGTGGACCTTGAAGAACAGAAAGATATTCGTGGAGATATCAGCGGTGATCCGGGTCTCGGTCGGATCCTGGAACTGGAGCAGACGCACCTCCGCCAGATTCTTCGTGCCGGCGACGAGGTCCCACGTGTTGTTGTTCTTGACGCCGATCACCTCGACCTTCCACGGACCATCGTTGTGGTTGTCGATGTCGATGATGATGTGGCTGTGGGCCGGGAGCGGCGAGTTCGCCGTCCCGGCACCAAAGACCCGGGTCATGTCGAGCGTCGGAGGGTGCGCGACACAGTTGCCGACGGTCGGACAATGAAGCGTGCTCGCGGCGGGCGTGAACCCGAGCGGCACCATCACGTAGAGCACGGGGATGGCTGTGTCATTCGACGGCTCCGTTTGCGCCTCGGCGCCCATCTCGCAGCCGGAGGCGGCCCCCGCGCTCGGGGGCATCTTGCACTCGAACTGCTTCGTGTAGTCGAGCTGGACCTCATCGCCCTCGAACCACGAGATGGTACTACCGAGCACCGTCGGAGACGACGGCGCGGTCGTATCCTTGCCACAGCCGATGATTCCAACCACGGCGATGGCGAGCGAGGGAACTAACGACGAGTGACGCATTGCGCACCTCACGGATAGAGAGACGGTAACCAGCGGGAATTGATAGCGCGACACACAGCGGGTGGAGCGGGCACTCGGTGAGAGTATCGCGAAACCGTGTGGACGACCTGAATTGTCCGGCGAGATGAGGCGGACAAACTCTCGAGCTTCACATATTCGGGGCGCCACCCAACTGCTGCCACAAATGAGCATACGTAAGCGCCAAACTCTTCGCCCTCTGCTCGTTCGTTACGCCCGCGCCACGGCCACCACCATACAGGCGGTGCCGACGCAGACATAAAACGATTTGGGCTTCATTTGCTTTGCTCTCTGGGAGTGTATCCGCTAATAAACTATTATCGCGGAGATCGGTTATGACCCGATCCTCTCAATACCCGCACGCAGAGTGGAGCCACCCGATTACCG
>DASZZU010000267.1:0-11688 GCA_035544855.1 Gemmatimonadaceae bacterium
CATCCCTGTGTTCACCTGCTTGTCCTTGTAGGTGAACTTGGCGCCCGTGCCAAGGTGCGCTGTCACCGCCTTGATGGAGGGCAGGCGCTCGATGGCCGTTGCATCATCGATCGTGAGCGCGGGGTTACGCCGTTCCGGGCAGGTCTCGTCCGAGCCGTCGCACGCCTGAAAGCCGCTGATTGGCCGGCGATAGATGTAAAAGGAAGTCGGGCCCGCGGCTTCGAGATCTCTGGCGAAGCTCTCGTTGATTCCACGCACGACCGACGACATCGCGACGACGACGAACACGCCGATCGCGACACCCATGATCGTGAGCGCGGCGCGCACCTTGTTCGAGCGGATGGCGTCCAGCGCCATCCCGACGCCCTCGAGGGCGTTGAAGACTCTTTGCGCGATTCGCATCTCTATTCCTTTCTCAGGGCTTCGATCGGGTCGAGCGATGCCGCGCGGCGCGCAGGGTAAACGCCGGAGATGATTCCCACTACTGTTCCGAGCAGCGTCGCCATGACAATCGACCACGGCGCAATCGCCGCTGGCAGCGGCGTTTTCCACTCCACGATCTTGGCGATCACGATGCCGAGGATGATGCCGAGGACCGCGCCCAGAGTGCTGAGCGTCGCGGCTTCAACAAGGAATTGGCGCATGATGTCGCGCCGTCGCGCGCCCAGCGACTTCCTGATTCCGATCTCACGCGTACGCTCCGCGACCGCGACGAGCATGATGTTCATGATCACCAGGCCGCCGACGATCAGTCCGATTGCCGGGAACGCCGTGCCGGCCATCGTCATGATCTTCTTCAGCTTGTCCATGAACGCCAAGGCGCTCGCCGAAGTCTCCATGAAGAAGTTGTCCGGATCACCAGGGCGAAGCTTGCGGCGTCCGCGCATCACCTCACGCACCGACTCCATCGCGTCGATCATCGTGAGTGACGTCGGAGTCTGGACCATTATTCCGTCGACGTCTCCGCGCGGGTTGGTGAAGTGATGCAGCGGCGAGTTGTACGGAGCGATGGCGACTCGATCGAGGGAGAGTCCGAACACCGAGCCCTGCTTCTCGAGCACGCCGATGACCGTGTAGGGCATGCCCTTGATGCGGAGCTGGCGCCCGAGCGGATCGAGATCGCGGAAGAAATACTTCGCCACCTCGTCACCGATGACAACGACGGGAGCGCCGAGCGAGGATTCCTGTTGAGTGAAGAGCCGTCCGACATGAACATCGTATTTCTTGATCGTGAAGTAGTCGCCGTCGATCGCATGCGCATCGACCTGCTTGGGACGCGCCCACTCGGACTGCGCCTGGAGGAATTCCTGACTCTCCACCGCGTATCTCGATCCCGGCGGCAGGACACTCGCGACAAGCGGAAGATCAGAGTGATAAATGCGCGGTCGGCGGAGCCAGGTGCGCCATTCTTCCTCCGAGCTGGCCCCGTCACCAAACCACGGGAAGCGCCGCAGCGTGAATGTGTTCACGCCAAGCATCTTCGCCGCGAAGTCGTTCTCCATGTAACTGCTCATGCCTTGTACGATAGAGATGACGGCGATCAGGAACATTACGCCAATGCAAACCCCGAGGAGCGTGAAAAAGCTTTTCAGCTTCTGCACGCGGATCTGCGCCAGAGCGAGCCAGACTGCCTCGATGAACGGCAGCTGTTACCCCTTCCGCATCGCGGAGAGGTCAGGTGGCGCGATACCCGCGGACTTGATGAATGTCGCGCGCTTGTCGTCGCTGGCGACCTGTCCGTCGTGAAGCACGATGACGCGCCTCGCGTGAGCCGCGATATCAGATTCGTGGGTGACCATGATCACCGTCTGTCCCTGCTCGGCGAGTCCCTCGAACACGCGCATGATTTCTTCCGACGTCGTGGAATCGAGGTTTCCGGTCGGCTCGTCGGCGAGGAGAATCGAGGGCTGGTTCACCAGCGCCCGCGCGATTGCGACACGCTGCCGCTGACCACCGGAAAGCTCGTTGGGTCTGTGGTGGGTTCTGTCGCCGAGCTGAACCCGCTCGAGCGCTTCGGTCGCCCGCTTCTTACGCTCCTCGGAGCCGACACCCGCATAAACGAGTGGCAGCTCGACGTTGTGCAGCGCGGTCGCACGGGGAAGGAGATTGAACGTCTGGAACACGAATCCGATCTCGCGATTCCTGACGCGCGCGAGCTCGTCCTCGTCCTTGTCGGAAACGAGCTCGCCGTTCAGCCAGTACTCGCCGGCATTCGGGGTGTCGAGGCAGCCGATGAGGTTCATCAGCGTCGACTTGCCCGACCCTGATGGCCCCATGATCGCCACGTACTCGTTCCGGCGGATGGCGATGTCGACGCCGCGCAGCGCGTGCACGATCTCGCCGCCCATGTCGTAGTCACGCTTCAATCCACGTGTTACGATGACCCAATCCTTCTCCGGCGTGGTGCCGGCAACGCTCGTGATTACCTGCCGCTCAGCGGTGGTGCTGAGCGGGATTTCATCGGTTGGGTGCATTAGGTCTTCGCCGGCTCGCCGGACTTTTTCGGTTGTTCCTTCTGTGCGCGCACCGTTGCGCCGTCCTTGAGCTCGCGGATTGCCTGATAGGTGCCGCCGACGATCTTCTCGCCTTCCTTCAGGCCCGTCAGGACCTCGAAGTACTTCTCACCCGCGATACCAACCTTTACGGGGCGGAAGGCGACTTTGTTGTTCGACCCGACGACGAACACGCCCTCGACGTCGCGCTTTCCGACCTGTTTCGTCGGCGCCTTCTTGGCGAGCGTGAGAGAGGTGTCCGGCTTGACGCTGTCCTCACGAACCGTGAGCGCGATGATCGGGATCGAGAGCGCGCCGTTCCGTGTCTGCGTGATGATCTTGGCAGTGGCCGAGAAGTCCGGACGTGTCTCGGGCGGCGCGTTGAGCAGCTGGATTGTCACCTCGTAATCGATGGCCTGATCCGCCGAGCCACCCGTTCCTCCGGTCGACGCACCCTTGACGGAGCTGTTCGAGATCTCCGATACGCGGCCGAGGAAAGTCGTGTCGGGAAAGGCGTCGAGCTGAATCACCGTCGAGTCGCCAATCTTGATTCGCGACACATCGGTTTCGTCGACCTTCACCTTGGTCTCGAGCACGCTCATGTCGCTGATCGTGAGCATTGTTGCCGCGTCTTTGTTGAAAGTACCCTGGATCGCGGTCTCGCCTTCTTCGACGCTGAGACGCGTGATACGGCCGCTCATCGGGGCCGTGATCGTGGTCTTGCTGAGGCTGGACTGCGCGTCGCGAAAGGACGCCGTGGCCTGATCGATCGCGTGGTTCGCCGCCTCGAGCTGTGCCTGCGCCACTTCGACCTGCGTCCGCAGCTGCTCGATCTGCTCGTCCGAGACGAGGGTCGGATTCGCTTTCTTGAGCGCCATCAGACGGTCGTAGTTGCGCGTCACCTGTGACAGGCTTGGCTTGGCCTGCGCCGACTGCGAGCGCGCGGATGCCACCGCCGCCTGAGCTCTCTCGACATTGGCCCGATACTGTGACGGATCTATCTCGAGGAGGAACTGGCCCTTGGTGACCATCTGTCCTTCCTTGACCGCCAGGCGAACGATGCGACCGCTGATATCGGCGCTGACATCAACCTTGGTGTGGGGTTGAACCTGCCCGCTCGCGGTCACCGAGGCTACGAGATCGCGCCTCTGCACTTTCTCCATGCGGACTTCGATCGCCTTGTTCCTGCCTTTCATCGCGCTGGTGACGCCGATGATGACGATCGCGAGAACGATCACACCGGCGACGGTCCATTTGGTGCGCTTCTTCATTTGTCGATCCGATTAGCGAAGGGGATGACCCACGGCGCTCTCGAGAGCGGCGAAGGCTTTGTGATAGTCGTAAACAGCGTTGATTCTTTCACTCTCGGCGCGCTCGTAAGTCGCACGCGCCTGGGTCAGGTCGACGAACGTCGTCGCCCCGATTTTATAGCGGTCCTGAACCAGCTTCAGCTCCTGCTTCGCCTTGGCGGCGTTCTGCTCCTGCAGGGTCACCGTCTTCTCCGCCGTCGTAACGATCAGGTACGCCGCGGTCACGTCGGCGGTCAGCGCGAGCTCCTTCGATTTGACGCTGTAGCGCGCATCCGAGCGGTTCGCCATCGCTTCCTGCACGCGCTGCTCGCGCGCGAAGCCGTCGAAGAGGGGCAGTGATAATGTCGCACTGAACGAGCGCGGAGCCTTCGTAAAGTTGAACGGGAACTTTGAATTGCCGCTGCGAATGGCCTGCGCCTGCGCGTCCGTGAACGCCATCGCGTTGCACTCGGCGAGTTGATTGGAAAGATTGAGCGCCGCGCGGACTTCTTCGCCGCGGATGCAGTTCGCACGTGAGGCGTCGAGCTGTGCCTGCGCCTGTTGCACTGGGAAATTCGAACTCGTGTAACCGTAGGTGTATCCCCCGATTCCCGTCGACAATGAGAGAGTAGGCGAGTACTCGCCCTTCTCACGGCGAACGTTCAAATCAGCAACGCGCTCGCGCGACCGCAGCGCGACCACGCCTGGATTCTGGTTGTGGGCGGACTCGATCAGCTGCTGAAGATTCAGGTTGAGCGGAGTGACCGGAAACTGACTCACGAGCTCTACGTTGGGCGGCTGGGTGATACCCATGAGCTGGAACAGTCTCAGCTTCTCGATCTCGACCTGATTCCTCGCCTTGAGCACCTGAACCTTTTGCAGTCCCAGCGCGACTTCAGCGCGCTGAACGTCGAGCTGTGTTCCCGAGCCGACGATTTCTCTCGCCTGCGCCAGGATCAGCTCCTGCTGCGCCGCTACCGCCAGCGAGTCCTGAAGATCCGCGGTCGCTTCGGCCTGGAGCGCCGAGAGATACTGCTGCGCCACGTTGCTCCGAAGGTTCTCCGTCGCGCCGGTGATGTCCGCCTCGACAGCATCGCGGTTTGCGCGCTGGAGGCTGGGCGTGACCAGAGTCGCGCTGTTGATTCGGTAGTTGAGCCCGATCTGATATTGAGACTGGTTGACGTCGGACCGGGCGCCGAGCGAGGTGCCGCTGAAGATCTGCTGGCCGCCCTGCTGTCTGAGGGCAGTAAGCGACGCATCAGCGTTCGGCAGCAGCGCTCCGTAGGCGCTGCGCACCGCGGCACGCGCACCAATGCGGTTGTTGAGCGTCTGCTGGAGCAGGGGGTTATTCCGCCGGGCGAGATCGATCGCCTGGTCGATTGTCAGAGTGGTCGGTGGCGCCGAATCACGAGGAACGAGCTGAGCGGATGCCTGCGAGGTGGCGGCAACCAGACCCAATAGAAGCAAGTGTCGCATATTTGTAGGAGAGGTGGTTTCTATAGAGTACGGCCAGCTATACGACAGAGTTTCAGAGCCGAACACATGGAGTATACTTAAGATCGAATTAAGGATGCGTTAACCGATCTCCAGCGCTCGATACTTTGCCGTCGTCGGGACCGCTCGGCGCTACTCCGCTGGAGCCGGAGCCAGGAAAATCCGGTCGCTGATCTTCGCGAAGATGCGCTCGTACAGACGCTTGCCCTTTTCCGGATTGGCGAGCGAGGGGCGGCCGATCGAGCCGGCGCTGCCGCTCGGAACGGTGAGCCACCCGCGCCTGTACCGTCTCAACTGCTCCCGCGACATCATATAGTCCTGCGCCAGATCGAGGTTCACGAGATCCGGCGCCAGAAAAAGCATGATCGACGTATCTACCTCGTCACCGTGCATCGCTTCCCTCTGGCCTTCGAGAAGATCGGAGAGATTGACTCCGAAAATGTCTACGACCCTTACGCGCGCGGCGGTCGTGATTACGGTGGCCAGGGCCTCCTGATGCGGATCGTGGCCATGCGCGGTCAGCAGGATGAACTCGCGGACGCCTGTCGCCTCCCACGAATCGATGAGGTCGTTGAGCATTCGATGCAGCGTCTTTTTTCTGAGCGAGGCGTTTCCGGTAAACCCCCGCTCCGTATCCACGTTTACGCCATACTCCACCGTCGGCGCCCGCAACACGCCATATTCCGCTGACAGATCATCGGCCATGTGCTCCACGATGATGGTGTCGCAGCCGAGCGGCAGATGAGGCCCGTGCTGTTCGCACGTGCCGATGGGTATGATGAGCCGCGGATCGTTGCCGAGGACGGCAGTGACCTGCGCAGGGTTCAGCTCCTTGACCCGCAACGGGCCGGAAACTGGAAGGGGGGAGGGAAGAGTCATCGCGTCAGTCAGTAGTCAGAATGTAAGAAGCGGGAGCCTGCGACGACGCGCAATCCTCGCTTTGTCTGCAATCCCGCTCTTTCTCGTCGCGTTTTGGGTCAGAACTCCAGCAATTCCGCGAACCGCGGGCAGCCCGGCTAGGAATGAGAGTGAGAGTTCCGGGACTGCGGAAGGCGCAGTCCGCGCGCTCGAGCGGTCACTCTCGGAGGCGCTAGCGCGTCTGGACGATCGCGCGACCGGGGCACTCGATGCCCCCGTTGATGCGCAGGCCGCCTTTTCTTTTCTCGACAGCCGCGCGCCGCAAAGAGATGGCGAATCGGTGGTCGTCATCGATCACAATCGTCCACTCGCGTGGGCGGGGAAGATCAGGATCGACCCTTATTCCCTCGTGGATCCGGTCAGCGCGATCTTCAGTCCATTCTACACCACCCTCAACGTCGTGAAGGTTCGCGGCGACCGGCGCGCGGCTGCATCGGTCGTTCTTCACGCCATTCCGCCCGCCGACCGACTCACAGAATCGCTCGACTCCCGGGTCGCCCCGCTACAGGGCGTTGCGTCTTACGAATTCGCGCCACCCGAAGATCCGAGCGACGGGCCCGTGGTGCTATCGTATCGCGGGAAGCCGATTCTCCGCGCACTTCCGCGGCTGGCGGAGCCCGGTGAGGTGCGATTCCGCAGCGCGTCGATGCTCCGCGCCAGGGGAACCGTCGCACTCGTAGTCCTCGTTCTGGCATTTCTCGTTTATGCGTGGCGTGACCGCCGCTCACTTTCCGAGCGCCTGTTCGCAATAGTCGTCGCCCTCGGCATAACAGCGCTCGTGCCGTGGAACTCCTTCTCGAACACGTCGCGGCTCTTCGATCCCGCGTACTACTTCTCGAAGCTCGCTGGTCCTCTCACCGCGAACGCAGTAGCGCTTTGCATCAGCTCGGCGCTGGTGCTGATGGGTGTGTACGCCGTAATCCGCGCCCATCCCAACGCACGGTGGCCGCGTTTCTACACCGCGATCGGGGCTCTCGTAACACTCGGCATCGGAATTCCGTTCGCCTCCAACATAGTTCGAGGCATCGGCCAGCCACCCTGGGGGTCGACACCCGGGCTCTGGCTCTCCTGGGAGATTCCGCTCTTTGTCTTTCTTTTCGCGGTCCTCCTCACGACGTACTGGTTTTTGCGCATGGCGTTCGGGAAGCCCGGCAGCGTTTCCTTCAGAGCCGGCGTAATCATCGCCTCGATATCCGCGATCGTCGCGCTCGGCGGGTTGTGGTCGACGACTCTGCGCCAGCGCATGCGGCTCGCCGAGGAGGATGTCGCGGCGCTCGGCCACGTCGATGACTATGCCGTGCTCCTTACGCGTCGATTTGCGACAGCTCTGGCTCAATCTCCACCGCCGAAGAGTCGCGCCGGGCTCCTTCAGGCTTACGCGTCGTCCGATCTCGCATCCGCGCAATATCCCGCGACGCTCGGGGCGTGGGACGACAGCGCAAAGGCGGTCGCCGAATTCGCGCTTACCGATGCACAGCCCGATTCTGATGTGATACTGAAGACCGTTCGGGAGGCACTCGCAACGCACCAGACGGTGACACGAAGCGTGCTCGGCCCGACCGGCGTTCAGATTCTTTCAGGCGTCAGACATCCATCGGGCGGGGTAACCTCGGTCCTCGTTTTTCCACGCACGAAACTTCTTGGGGCCGATCCGTACGCGGCACTGCTCGGAATGGCGTCTCCGTCCGGCGGTGATCCGCCGTACGCGGTCGCGTTCACGGATGTCTCCCCAAGAGTACCGGCGGACACGATGAAAGGTCGCTGGCACCATCTGGGTAATCATCTGCACGGCGACCGGCTCATCGCTACGTCGGCGGGAACGAGGCGCGCCCACATGGAGATCGAGCTGCGTTCGCGCTGGGCGCGAGCGGAGAGAGGAGTGCTTGTGCTCCTTCTCAACCTGCTTGTCGCCGGCTTCTTATGGTTGCTTGGGGCCCTGGCCGAGAAGGGTTTCGTGCGGTGGGTACGGGTGCGCGTGGCGCGGTGGATTTATACGTATCATGCGCGCCTCACTCTTGCGCTCTTTGCCTTCTTCGTCATCCCGGCGATAGCGTTTGCGGGGTGGTCGTATCAGAGATTGCGGAGCGACGACTTGCAGACTAGGGAAGTGCTGGTGCGTGAAGCGTTGCGCGCGGTGGTCGCCGCCAACGAGTACGACCGGCTGGCGGACGCGGCGCGCAGATTCGAGACCCCACTGTTTCTTTTTTCCAACGGCGTTCTGCAGCGGACCAGTGACAGTCTGCTCGATGCACTTGCCCCAGGCGGTCGTGTGCTCCCGCCGCCGGTGGAGGTCAGTCTGGCGAGTGTGGGTGAGCTGACCGCCGCATTGGAGGAAAGGCTTGGGCCGGCAAAGGTGCTATTCGGATATAGCGCCGCGCTCGGTCCTCTACAGGAGCGTTATGTACTCGGGGCGCCAGCGCGCAGCGACGATCTCGTTCTGGACAGACGCCGCCGCGACCTCGGAATGCTGGTGCTCTTTGCCACCGCCGCCGGAGCGCTCGCAGCGCTCTGGCTGAGCGGCATCGCCGCGAAGCGGCTGGCGAGAGACCTCGAGCTAAGCAGAATCGAGGTGGCGCGGGCCGAGCGCGTGCTGGCGTGGGGTGAGATGGCGCGACAGGTCGCGCACGAGATCAAGAACCCGCTGACGCCGATCAGACTGGGCGTCCAGCATCTGCGACGGGCCCGCAGCGATCCGCGGGTCGATTACGACACGGTTCTCAACGATAACGTCAGGCGCATTCTTGCGGAAATCGACCGATTGGACGAAATCGCGCGCTCGTTCAGCAGATACGGCAGCGCTCCGGCGGATTTGCCGCCCGCGGTTTCAGTTGATGTGGCGGCAGTCGTAAAGGACGTAATGGCTCTGGAGCAAATGGGAGATCGTGTTGTGAAGTGGCAGCTGCGCGGCGCCGACCGGCCGATCTGGGCGATGGCGCAAAAGGATGAGATGAGGGATGTCCTGCTCAATGTGTTCGAGAACGCCCGGCTCGCCGGCGCGCGACGCGTCGACGTGGCCCTGCGGGAAGAAGACCGCCGGGTGACGATCGACACCGTGGATGATGGTGCGGGTATCCCCCCGGCTGTATTGCCGCGCATCTTCGAGCCACATTTCTCTACGCGTACCACCGGAAGCGGACTTGGGCTCGCCGTGAGCAGGCGACTTATCGAATCGTGGGGAGGAGAGATCGGAATCACCAGCGAAGAGGGGAAGGGGACGAGAGTGCTGATCGTACTTGTGAGGGCGGAACCGTGACCCCGGCAAACCGCGGAGTCGTGACGCCTCGCGCGACGAAGGTGCTGCCGCCGCACATCGCCGATTGGCAGCTTCCACCAGACTGGTCGTGGGGACCGGGCGGAATGGTCGGTGATTACAGGCACTACCAGGAGGTCGTCGATGCGCTCGGACGATCGCTCTCGCTCGTGACTGCCCCGGATCCCGCTCACACCGCGTGGCTCTTCGAGGAAGCGAGGCAGCTGGCGCACCGGAGCCATCCGTCGATTCCGACGACCTACCATTACTGGACGTCGTACCGCGATATACGGCGGGGCCCCGGGTACCTGCGTCGGTGGATTACCGGTGAAACCGTACGTGCGCGTCTGGCGCGGCTTGGACTCGCCGATATTCCGTACGTGTTTCAGCTCCTTCGCGGCGCCTGTTCGACGCTCGCCTATCTGCACGAGACGGGGATCGCCCATGGCGGCCTCAACGGTGACGCATTATGGACGACCCCGACTGGCCGGTTGTGGATGCTCGAATGGCAGTGGGCGATTCCGCGCGAAACGATCCCTGTCGGGGTCCGGCCAGGCAATGGACCCCTCGAGATTCGGTCGCTCGAAGCCACGCGTCCGATGCGTGCCGAGCTGCTGCCGATGCCGCCGGAGTGGGAGTCGAACGAGTGGGTGCCGACACCCGCGAGCGATCAATGGCAACTGGCTGCGATGTGCTTCACGGCTCTTACCGGAGAGACTCCGCCTCAGCGGGGGATTCCGCCAATCAAGCTGGTTAGACCGGAAACCCCGGAAGCGCTAGCGTCGGCGCTCGACCGTGCGCTTTCCCTCAACCCCGCTGATCGCTTCCCTTCGCTGGCGGTTCTGCTTCGCTCGGTGGAGCACGGCGATCCGGCGCGTGCGGTGGTCATGGTGCGCGGCGAGCCCAACAGAACGGCAAACGAGTCGGCCGAAGCGCGGATGCGGTGGGCGGTTGGCGACGACTATGAGATTCTCTCCAGGCTTGGAAGTGGGGCGTTTGGGACGGTGTGGCGCGCCAGGGATTTGTCGCTGGAGCGGGAGGTCGCCTTGAAGGCGCTGCATCCGGCGATTGCGCGCGACGACAAAGCCGTGCGCGCATTCTGGCGCGAGGCAAAACTCGCCGCGCAGCTGGCGCATCCCGCGATCGTCCCCATTTATGATTGGGATTCCAGTGGTGATCTCTCATGGTATACGATGGAGCTGGCGGAGGAGGGCAGCGTCGCCAGCCTCGTTCAGAGATCGGGCCCACGACAGCTCGGCGAGATCGCTACGCAGGTGGAGCAGGTGTTGGACGGACTCATCGTCGCTCACGCGAACGGAATCCTGCACCGCGATCTGAAGCCCGAGAACATCCTCATCGACCGATACCACCGGTGGCGAATCACGGATTTCGGAATCGCGAACGTAACCGGTGAGGATGTTGCGGGCACCACCGGCACGCCGGCTTTCGCCGCCCCCGAGCAGCTTCTGGGGGAGCCTCAGGGGCCGGAGGCGGATTATTTCGCGCTGGCCGCCATCGTGTACTTCGTCATAACCGGTGACGCGCCGTTCGGCGACGGTGATGCGAAAGAGATTCTCGCGCGGCAGCTCGGCGAGCGCGCGGATCTGGAAGCGTTCCCGACTGTCATCTGCAACTGGTTTCGAACGGCTTTTGCGCCAAATCCCGACGATCGGTTCGCCGATGGAGCGGCGATGCAGCGCGCGTGGAAAGCGGCGAGCGACAAAGTACTGGCGCGGCAGCGCGGCTCGTGGTGGCGAAGAGTGGTTTCGTAGCAGAGACAGGATCAGCATCGCCAACTGACGACGGACAAGCAGCTTGCGTGCAGTGGTCGAGCACCGGAATTGGGGTAATTCTTGTCCGGATTCTTGTATTTCATTCCAAAGTCGTGCATCTTCCCGCCGATGCCCTTGACTGGCGTGGCACTTGCAAGCCGATTTGCCCACGACGAGAACGGTTATCGCAGCAGTGAGTCAACGGAGCGTGACGAATGTTTGTTGCGCTATTTTGTGGGCGTGCATCACTAGCGCCTCCGGAAAGATTTGCTAGGTTTGTGCGGTTGTGAGGGGGTTCGTCTGGAGAGTGTTAACGCGCTCACTGGGCATGCATCCTGCCTCACGACGCAACGCGCGACCGCGGTACCCGCTGCATTGTATCTCCACCCTTTGAGAGGAAACAATCATGTTGAGAAGAAGTTGGACCGTCTGCGCCATGACGGCCTTACTCCTCGGCGGAACGGCGGCGGCAC
>DASZZU010000268.1:0-4348 GCA_035544855.1 Gemmatimonadaceae bacterium
CTGCGCCACGAGAACGCGTCGCGGAAATGCGGCCAATCCGAGGGCTGGTATGGCGAGCACAAAGTTACGCCGACTCATTAGTTCGTTGCGCCCAGTCGGGCGTTCGGAAAACATCACGCGCCTACCATATCTGGCACGCGCTCACCGAGATGTCGCGGCTTGAGCACCGCCGCGTAGCCACTCTGCGCTCGCTGTTTGTCGGCCGCGGGCCACATCACCACCAGTCCACCCAGCGCCATGAGGGCGCCCCCGAGCCACACCCACCGCACCAGCGGATTGAACGTGACGCGAATCTCCGCGTCGTTGGCGCCGCGCACTCCGGCGAGAACGACGTACACGTCCTGCCTGAACGATCCCATGATCCCGACTTCCGTCGATGGCTCGAACGTCGGGACGCCGCGCGAATCGACGTGCTGGCGCTTCTCGCTGGTGATGACGCCTGCGTGTTTTCCATCGCGGGTGACGTCGAGCGCGATCGCGGTGACCTCGCGATTGAGGACGTTGTACCGCGAGATTCCCTGACTAACGAATGTCCAGCTGTGTCCCCACGCATCGGTGACCGTCTTCGCGTCGCCGGCGTTCAAGTTGAGATCGAACTCGCGCTTGAACGCGAGACCGGCGAAAGCGGCAAAGATCACGACGACGCCCAGGTGCACGATGTACCCGCCGTAGCGCCGTCGATTGCGCGCGATCAGCCTCGGCAGCGCGATGATGCGCGATTCACCGTACATGCGGTGCCTCGCTCCGACTCCCTTGTAGAACTCCTGTACTATAGTAGCGAGCACCAGACCGCCAAATATGTACGAGAGCAACGCGGCGAGGTTGTGCACGCCGAGAGCGAAGAAGAGAACGCCGACAGTGATTGCCGCCGTCACTGGTATGATGAACTGCCGCTTGAGATTCGCGACCGATGCGCGACGCCACGCGATCAGCGGACCGATTCCGGTGAGCAGCAACAGCAGCAGCCCGAGCGGGATATTCACCGTATTGAAGAAGGGCGGACCGACTGTGATCTTATTGCCACGCACTGCTTCGCTGATGATCGGAAAGAGCGTGCCCCACAGCACCGAGAACGCGATTCCGACGAGCACCAGGTTGTTGTAGAGGAACGCGGCCTCTCGACTAACCATGCTCTCCAGCTCCGCGGTCGATCTCAGATCCTGCAACCGCGTCGAGACGAGATATGCGGTCACGACGATCGCGAGTATCAGGAACGCCGCGAACCACATGCCTACCGGCGATTGCGCGAATGAGTGAACGCTCGAGATCACGCCGCTGCGGGTGATGAACGTCCCGAAGATGGAAAGCAGGAACGCGGACACCACGAGCGTGACATTCCATTTGCGCAGCATACCGCGCTTCTCCTGCACCATGATCGAATGCAGGAATGCCGTGTTCACGAGCCAGGGCAACAGCGACGCGTTTTCGACAGGATCCCACGCCCAATAACCGCCCCAGCCGAGCTCGACGTACGCCCACCACATGCCGAGCACGATTCCTACTGTATTGAAGAACCACGCGAGCAGGGCCCACCGCCTCACCGCCGCCAGCCACTCGGCGTCGAGTCGTCTCGTCAGCAGCGCGGCGATGGCGAAGGCGAACGGAATCGAGGTGCCGACGTAGCCCAGGTACAGATTCGGCGGATGAATCGCCATCCCCGGGTTCTGGAGCTGCGGATTGAGTCCGCGCCCGTCGGCTGGAATCCAGTCGAGCCGCTCGAATGGGTTGGAGCCGAGGCAGATCGTCGCGAGGAAGAAGACGAGAATCAAGGCGAGAGTGCCCGACACGTACGGCATCAGCTCGCGATTGCGCGTGCGGTTCGTCCAGAGCGTTATCCCCGAATAGATCGAAAGAATCAGCGCCCAGAAGAGCAGCGATCCCGACTGTCCGCCCCAGAACGCGGTGATCGTGTAGACCTTGGGCAGATTCGCGCTCGTGAACGACGCGACGTATTTGATGGAGAAGTCGTGGGTGAGGAGCGCGGTCCAGAGCCCGACCGATGCGAGCACGACCATCGCGAGCGTGGCGTAGATCGCTCGCTCACCGCTCTCGATGAGATCGGCGCGGCGCATCTGTCCGCCGGCGAACGATACCGTTGCTGCCCAGGCCGCCATGAGGAGAGCGACCCAGAGTGACAGCTCACCAACCAGAATCACGCCCGCTGCTCCGCTCTCTTGTAGCCCGGAGTCTTCTTGTACTTCTCGGGCGCGTTCTCGTAGCGCGACGCGCATTTGGCGAGGAGCGTGGTCGCGCGGAAAGTCCCGTCGTGGCCGAGCCGCCCTTCGACGACCACATCGACTCCGTCGGTAAAGGTGTCCGGAGTTATTCCCCGGTAGACGACGTTATAGGTCTGGGCACCGTCGGTCATCTTGAACGCGACCTGTCTGCCGCCCGGATCGCGCGTGATGGAGCCGTTGACTACCCGCGCGCCGACTTTGACTCCCGTCTCGTAGAAAGTCGGATCGGCTTTGGTCTTCGCCGATAGCTCGCCTGGCGTCAGGTAATAGACGCCCGTGTCCTTGATGGCGCTCGCGGCTAGGTAACCCGCCGTGCCAATGACGAGGGCGCCGCCGATGAGGAATTTGGTGCGTGGCTTCATGCGTTGAATATAGGGAAAAGCGCGGCGGTACAAGAGCGCATCGCCAATCTACGTCAGCTGACGTATTACCCAGGTCGTCCGCAAACCCCATCGTTTCTGGAGCAAAGGCCACACGCGAAGGCATCTTCGCCGTCGCGGGCCCAAAAACTGGAGCTTCAATGCGATTCATGTCCACGCTGTGCGCGGTCGTGCTGATGACACCCGTGGCCGGGCTCTCCCAGACGTCCCAGCCCGGGGAGATTCGGGTAGATACCGGATCCCGGGTGCGAATCGCCGCCCCGGTCTTCGGCCCCAAGAAACAGGTCGGCACGGTCGTGTCGCTCACGCGCGACACGCTCGTTCTGCGGCAAGGTGCCAGCACAGCCTCTAGATCGGTCGCGACGTCGGACATTACGGCGCTGGAGGTCTCGCGGGGGACGCATACCCGAAAAGCGAAGGGAGCGCTTTGGGGCCTGTTGATCGGCGCGGGGGCAGGGGCCGCTATTGGGTACGCCACCTACACAGCGCCCAATTGCACGAATCAGGGGTTCGGCTGCCTCATCCTGATTGGACCGGACTCGAAGGGGACCAACGCGGCAATTGCGGGAGCGTTCGGCGGAGTTGTAGGAGCACTGGTTGGGACACTTGTCGGCATGCAGCGGACAGAAGCGTGGGTACCCGGGACCATGCCCGCGCGATAATCGGAGGTGGCAATGCGGCTTACTTTAATGCGGCTTACTTTATAGTATGCGCGAGCATCACCGCGCTCGCCGCGGTTCCGACCGCATCCCAAGTCAGGTCCCGATAGCTGAACCAGTTTCCCGGCGTTCGCTTGTCATGGATCTCGCGGCCAACACCGACAGCCATCGTCACCCCGATCGCGCCGCCAAGCGCTGTGTGATGGTTCACACGCGCGGCCTGTAGCGCGCTGTAGGTGAGACTCTCGATGAATGCCGACATGAAGAAGTGTTTGACTTTGTCGGGACTGAACCAGCTGTCGCGCACCACCGCCGTCTGCGCGCAGACGAGATTGGCGGCTAGGCACAAACTGAACAATTGATTCACTTTGACCGTCCTCGCCTCGGTTTTATTTTCACTTTGGCCCGCGCGCCCTTCGATTTACGCGCAGCTCGACGTTTTGGCTCAGCGGGTCCGCGATCGCGCGCCCAGAACAACGCGGCGCGCACCGCACGCTGCCATTCACCCAGCAGGGCGGCGGCTGATTCTCTCGGCATCGCCGGCGTGAACCGGGCGTACTGTCTGGTGCCGATGAACTCCGCGGCGTCGGCCCACACTCCACCGGCGATTCCAGCCAGACCAGCCGCGCCGAGCGCTGTGGTTTCGATCATGTCGGGTCTCTCGACGGGAATTCCGAGTATGTCCGACTGAAACTGGAGCAGCCAATTGTTGGCCGACGCGCCACCATCTACGCGCAGCGACTCGAAGCTCACCTTGCCCCGCTTCGCCATCACCGTGAGCATCTCCGCCGTTCCATATGCCATCGCCTCGAGCGCCGCCCTGGCGAAGTGCGCTCTCCCCGTTCCTCTCGTCAGACCTACGATAGTTCCACGCGCTTTCGGCTCCCAGTTGGGAGCGCCCAGTCCGACGAGCGCCGGGACGAAGTAAACGCCATCGTTCGAGTCGAGGGCGCGCGCCAGACGCTCGCTCTCGGATGGGTTGTACAGAATTCCCAGTCCGTCGCGCAGCCACTGGATTGCCGCGCCGGCGACGAAGATCGACGCTTCCAGCGCGTAGGCTACGCCGCCCTTC
>DASZZU010000269.1:0-10621 GCA_035544855.1 Gemmatimonadaceae bacterium
GTCGAGACCCAGCGTCGTGTAGTGGTGTGGTGCGGGCGCGCTCACGTGCGTTGCGGATGCGGTCATTGTCTAGTGGTGCTCCGGCTCGAGCGGGCTCAGGAGCCAGCTGTAGAGAGAAAAGATCATTAACGCCGCGCCGACTCCGATGAGAGCGCGCCCGAAGATGAGTCCGCAGAACATGATGATCAGGCCGAGCGCCACGAGGAGCGGCTTGATGGTGCTGTACGGCATCACAATCCCGAGATCAGCCGCGGTCTTGCCTTCCTGCGAGTTGATGCGGGCGCACTCGTAGTCGACTTCCTTTCCTTCCCAGAGCGGATACCTGCTGGTCACGGTCGGGATCTTCGCGAAGTTGTACTCAGGCGGAGGGCTGGGAATCGTCCACTCGAGCGTTCCGGCGCCCCACGGATTCGAGCCGGCGATCTCGCCGCGCTTTCTGCTCACGAAGAAATTGTAGATGAAGACGAGCATCGCAATGGGGAAGATCATCGCCCCCGCGGTGGACATCGCGTTGTAGAGATCCCAGCCCTGACCGGCGTCGTAGGTGTAGATACGGCGCGGCATTCCGAGCATTCCCGCAAAATGCATCGGGAAGAAGGTGAGGTTCATCGCGATGAAGGTGAGCCAGAAATGAATCTTCCCCAGCTTCTCGTCCAACATCCGGCCCATGATCTTCGGGAAGTAGTGGTAGATGCCGGCGAAGATTCCCATGATCGAGCCGCCGAACAGCACGTAGTGGAAGTGCGCGACGATAAAGTACGTGTCGGTCTGCTGCAGGTCCGCCGGCGGCGAGGCGTGCATGATCCCGGAGATTCCGCCGATCGTGAAGAGGGCGACGAGGGAGATTCCGAACAGCATCGCCGTCGTGTAGCGGATAGCTCCCTGAGCCAGCGTCGCGATCCAGTTGAAGATCTTCACACCCGTGGGGATCGCGATGAGCATCGTACTCAGGCCGAAGAACGTATCGGCGATCGGTCCCAGTCCGACCGCGAACATGTGGTGCGCCCAGACGCCGAAGCCGAGCACTGCGATCAGAATTCCGGAGTACACCATCACCGGATAGCCAAACAGGGGCTTCTTGGAGTGAGTGGGCAGAACTTCGGAGACCAGTCCGAATGCCGGCAGGACGAGGATGTAGACCTCGGGATGGCCAAAGATCCAGAACAGATGCTGCCAGAGCAGCGGATCGGCGCCCGCGCTCACCGTGTTGTAGAAGTTTGTTCCGAAGAACCGATCGAACAACAGGAATACGAGCGCGATCGTGATGACGGGGAAGGCGAGGACGAGCAGCACCTGAACGACAAACGCCATCCAGGTGAACATCGGCATGCGCATCAGCGTCATGCCGGGCGCGCGCAGATTGATGATCGTCGTGAGGAAGTTGAAGGCCGCCGCGAGCGACGATATGCCGAGGATCAGGAGGCCGATCACCCAGAAGTCGATGTTGATTCCCGGCGAGTACGGCCGGGTGGTCAGCGGAGCGTAGCCGAACCACCCGGCATTCGGGGCGACCGCGAAGAGGATCGGAATCGAAACGAACAGTCCGCCGAAAAGATAGACCCAGTAGCTGAACGCATTGAGACGCGGGAACGCGACGTCACGCGCGCCGATCTGGAGCGGAATGAGGAAGTTGAAGAACGCTGCCGAGAGCGGCATGATCGCGAGGAAGACCATGGTCGTCCCGTGCATCGTGAATAGCTGGTTGTAGAACTCCGCCGACACCAGGTGCTGGTTCGGAGCGCCGAGCTGGGCGCGAATGATCACCGCCTCCAGTCCGCCGAAGATGAAGAAGCTGAGGGCGGTGTAGAGGTAGAGTATGCCGATGCGCTTGTGATCTACGGTGCTGAGCCAGCTCCAGAGGCCAGTGTGCTCCCCTGAATATTCGGCGCCATACGCCGGGGTTGAGATTGCAGTGCTTGCCAAATCGATCTCCAGTTACTTCAGTGCAGTTAGGTAAGCGACGATATCAGCGATCTGCTGATCGGTCAGTCCGCCGGTCGCTGTTGTGACTGTCGCTTTCAGAACAGGATCGTATTCGTCGAGGCCGAGCGTCGGCATGAGCACGTCAGGCTTCATCGCGCGAGCATTCTTGATCCAGAGCGCGAGATATGCCGCCGCGTTCGGAAAACGGCCCGCCGCAATCGTGCTGCGCGAGCCTACGTGTGTGAGGTTCGGTCCTGCCACGCCCATCGCGGCTGGGTTTCCCGCGATTGAATGACACCCGATGCAAGCGGCGCCAGAGAAAACCTGCAATCCGCGCTGAGCGTTACCGGTGAGGCCAGGAGTGAACTTGAGTCCAGATGGAATCGGTGCGTTCGGAACCGCGTAATCCGGAATCTGCTGGCGCGGGAAGATGTATCCTGCTGGTAGCGTGCCCGACGTAGATGCAAAGTTCGTGGCCGCCGGAGCGACTCCCTTGACTCCGATGCGCGCGCCGGGATTGGCTTCAGGATTCTGCCCGCGCGGAACCGCTGGTTGTGTGCCACCAACCGTTCCGGTGCCGGAACTTTGCCGCGCAATTTGCGGAGCCGCAGCCTGTGCCGCGGCGGTAGGCGCGTTCGGACCACCTGGAGTCGTCATACCCGGCGCTTCGAGCGGTGGGGGAATCGGGCCGCCTGCCGGAGCCGCGGGTCCAACCGCTCCAAATCGTGCAGGCATCTTCTGTCCAGCGATCCACGACGCGAACTGTTGCGGCGTCACGGTGAAAACCCTGAAGCGCATGTTCGCGTGCGACGCGCCGCAAAACTCGGCACAGAACCCATTCCAGACGCTGCCCGCGATCGACGAGTCCGGCGTGTACCAGAGGTAATTCGTTCGGTTCGTGACGACGTCGCGCTTCCCACCGAGCTGCGGCGTCCAGAACGAGTGAATGACGTCGGCCGATCTGAGGCGGAAATTCACCGTGCGGCCGACGGGAATGTAGATCTCGTTCGCGGTAGTGATTCCGAATTCCGGATACCTGAACTCCCACCACCATTGGTGCCCGGTCACATCGATGTTGAGCGAGCCCGGCGCCGCCTGAGCCTGGGTGATGAAGATCGTACGCACGGTCGGCACCGCGATGAACACCAGGATAACCGCGGGGATCAGCGTCCAGGTGATCTCGAGCTTGGTGCTGCCGTGAGTCTGCGGCGGGGTTGGTTGATTCTCTCTGCGCCGGTACTTGATGACGACGAAGACGAGCACGGCCTCGACCAATACGAAAACGATGGTGCCGAGGAGAAGCAGGCGGTCCCAGAGAAAATCGATCTCGCGCCCGAAGTCGGAATGGGGAACGAGGGTAGTGTTGGGATGTGCTTCGTTGCAGGAGACAGCCGCGATGGCGAGCACGCCGAACAACGCGTAGGATGCAAGCCGCCGGAGGCGGTAAGAACCTTTCATGCGAAGGAAATCCTGTTCTCGTCGTTTTGGAAGCGTCTCACCTTCGCCGGGTGAAACGCCGTGCGGAATCTTCAGGGTGAGACATGTACAAGCTAACCTTGGACAGTTGGTTGTGGGAGGATCTCATGCGTAGCGGGAACCTATACTCGCCCGATATCTTATTGAAGTCACCCCTCCCGCCGCTCGCGAGGACACGGCAACTCCCTTCCTACCCGACCCACATGCCGAGATTTGTTGACCGTCTGGCCGCATGCGCCGCCCTCCTCGCTTCTCTCGTTCTTCCCGTAGCTGCCCGCTCACAATCAGCAGTATCCCCGCCCGGTTTCGCGATGGTGATTCATGGCGGTGCCGGAACGATTCTCCGTCAGAGTATGACCCCCGTGGTGGAGAAGGCGTACATCGATATGCTGACGATCGCGCTCCGCACCGGATATCAGATCCTCGCGCGCGGTGGCAGCAGTCTCGACGCGGTCGAAGCGACGATCCGCGTAATGGAGGATTCTCCGCTCTTCAATGCGGGGAAGGGCGCGGTGTTCACCGCGAACGGGATCAACGAGCTCGACGCCTCGATAATGGACGGCAAAACTCTCGGCGCCGGATCCGTTGCGGCGGTGGAGCACGTCAGGAATCCGATCTCGCTCGCGCGATTGGTGATGGAGAAATCCCCGCACGTCATGATGGTTGGAGCGGGAGCTGAGGAATTCGCCAAATCACAGGGAGTGAAGCTCGTCCCTCCATATTATTTCTGGACGGAACGACGCTGGAGAGCGTACGAGGCGGAGAGAACGAGGGCGGACAGCGGGAAAACGGGCGCGGTCTCCGGTGCGGAAAGACACTTCGGGACCGTCGGTGCCGTCGCTCTCGATAAAGCAGGGAACCTCGCCGCTGGAACATCGACCGGTGGCACCGACATGAAGCGGTACGGGCGGGTTGGCGATTCCCCGATCATCGGAGCCGGGACTTATGCGAACAACCTGAGTTGCGCGGTGTCCGGCACCGGTGACGGCGAGTATTTCATTCGGAATAACGTCGCCGCGGACATTTGCGCTCGCGTTCGCTATACCGGCGTTTCGATCCAGCGCGCCGCGGACGATGTGGTGATGAAAGAGCTCGTCGAGCAACATGGCGGGGGCGGAGTGATCGTGATGGATCCGCGCGGAAACGTGGCCACCGCATTCAACACGCCGGGGATGTACCGCGGCTGGGTGACGAGCGACGGCAAGATCACGGTGAAGATCTACAAGGACTAACGGGGGCCAAATGGAAATCTCGAGAAGAAAGTTCATCGGCGTCGGCGCAGCCGCTGCCGCATCGCTCACTCTCGAGCGTACCGCGAGAGCTGACATCCTCCGTGAATCGAGCGGCAGCGCATTGGGCGCAGGGCAGCTGGCTGCGCGCCCGGTGGTCATCTCTTCCGCGAACGGCATTCGCGGCGTCGCACGCGCCTATGACATGATCGCCAGACAGAATGCCGACACGCTCGACGCGATCATCGCCGGCGTGAACATCCAGGAGCTCGATCCCGACGACCAGTCGGTGGGATTGGGCGGACTTCCGAACGAGGAAGGTGTAGTACAGCTCGATGCGTCTTGCATGCACGGACCGACGAAGCGTGCGGGCGCTGTCGGGGCACTGGAGGACATCCCTACGCCATCACTCGTGGCGAAAGCGGTGATGGACTATACGGACCACATCATGCTGGTCGGAGCCGGCGCGAAGAAGTTCGCTTTGCAGATGGGATTCAAGGAACAGAACCTTCTCACCGAGAAGAGCAGGCGGGATTGGCTGCGATGGAAGGCCTGCCTCAATCCGGCCGACAACTGGCTCAACACCCGGAGTGACAGCGCGCCGCCTCGCACCGCGAGCGTTCCGTTCGATGATCCGCTCCACGTCAAGTTCACGACGGGGACGATCAACATGAACGCGGTGAATGCAGCGGGAGATCTGTCGTCGGTAACTACGACCAGTGGGCTGTCGTGGAAAGTGCCCGGCAGAGTGGGAGATTCGCCGATCATCGGCGCGGGTCAGTACTGCGACAACACTGTGGGAGCCGCGGGGTCGACCGGGCGGGGCGAAGCGAACATCAAGACGTGCGGAGCGTTTCTGATCGTCGAGTTCATGCGGCTGGGCATGTCGCCCGACGCGGCGTGCATGAAGACGATCGACCGGGTGATCGCGATGACCGAGCGACGACTGCTCGACGAGCACGGCCGCCCGTTATTTGACCTGCAGTTCTACGCGCTGGCGAAGGACGGCCGGTTCGGATCCGCTACCGCCTACGAAGGCGCCCGCTTCGCGGTCGCCGATTCACAGGGCGCGCGACTCATTCCGATGCCGTTCAGGTTCAGCCGTGCGGAGAGACCTCAGATGCCCGAGGTCAGCTGCCGCCGAGCTTGAACGTGCTTACGAGCTGAGAAATGCGGGCCGAAGTTTCGGTGAGCGATGTGGCTGCCCTCGCGATCTCGCCGATGTTCCTGCTCTGCTCCTCGCTCGATACCGCGACGTGCTGAATTGCGCGCGAGAAAGCGGTCGTTCCCTGCGACAGATTCGAGAGCCGCTGTGTCATCCCGCTTATCAGCTCGCCGGATTCACGCACGGCAGTAGCCATCCGCCCGCTCAGGTCTTCTCCCTCGACTGTTCCCTCTTCAACCCGGGCGAGTGAGCTGCGGGCAGCGCGGGTCGATTCCAGAACCTGCTCCACCGTCGAGACGGTACGAGCGGTTGACTCGCGCGAGTGCTTGATGCTGTCCAGCATCTCCTGCACGAGAGAGGTAGTGCGCTGCGCCGCCTCGGCCGAGCTGCTGGCGAGACGACGGACTTCGGTGGCGACGACCGCGAAGCCATGACCGTGCTCGCCCGCTCGCGCGGCTTCCATGGCGGCGTTGAGCGCCAGGAGCTTGGACTGACGCGAGATCTTCTGAACGAGAATGAGGAACGCCCGAATCTCGTCCGCGACGGCCGACATCGCGTCGATTCCTTCAGCGCTGTCGAGTGCGTCCGAGGCGAGCGATTGAAGGGATGTCGCCGTGCGCTCGAGCCGCAGTCGGTTGTCGTGCGCGAGCTGCCGGAGCGCCTTGTCGCGTCGGAGGCCTTCCTGCGCCGCCTCGCTCATGCTGGCGGTGATCTGGACGAGCCGGCTCGCTTCGGCGGTCAGCTCCCTGATCGCCCGATCGCGCGTTGCCGCGTCCTGGCTCAGAATGTTGGAGGTTGCGGCACCTTCGCGGGCTGACGCGGCGGCGGTCTGCGAAGCGAGAGCGATCTGTCCGGCAAGCTGGTCGTTGTCGTGGGCGCAGCTTCGCATTTTGCCCGTCACGCTTCTCAGCTCTGTCAGCATTGTCATCGTCGATCTCGTGAGCCGGTCCACCGACACGTTTGATGCGGACGGTTTGTACGCGCTCGAAAGATCACCCTTGGCGATCGCTTCGTGCGTGCGCGCGAGCTCGGCCGCCGGTCCACTTACGTGTTGCCGGACGAATATCAGTGCAGCCCCGGCGGTTGCCGCGAGCGCGACCGTAATCCAGAGGAAGGCGATGACCAGCGCCACCACCACACCGTCGACAGCAAATACGTCGCGAAGTATCTCCTCAGGGATCAGGTGATATATCTGCCAGCAGATCGCTACGAGGCCGATGAGGAACACCGATCCAAACAGGATGCTCGCCCTGAGCGCGCGTCGCTGTAGCGCGCTGAACACGGGCTTGAGGAAGCCCGAGGCGGAACGGGGCGCGATTGGAAGGGGCGTTGCGGTCATCTTGGAGAGCGATTGTGAGACGACTCGATCACCTGCGACGACAGATGAAACTGTGTCGCTGAGCCGCTAGTTTGTACGGATGGACAATTCGGCAACACGGGACGACCCTTTCTCCCCCTCCGTCGTCGCTTACGACCCACAAGCGATCGAGCGGAAGTGGCAGCGCATCTGGCAGGAGCGTGGAACCAACAACACGGACCTGCAGCGCGCCCAAAGGCCGTTCTATACACTGATGATGTTCCCCTACCCGTCGGCCGAAGGACTCCACGTCGGGAATCTTTTTGCCTTCACGGGGAACGACATTTATGGACGATTCCAGCGTCTCATGGGACACAACGTGTTCGAGCCGCTCGGGTACGATGCGTTCGGGATTCATTCGGAGAACTACGCGCTCAAGGTCGGACAGCATCCGATGGATCTCATCCCCCGCAACATCGCCAACTTCCGGCGACAGCTCGAAAGAGCGGGACTCATGGTCGATTGGCGCTACACGCTCTCGACCACCGAGCCCAACTACTATAAGTGGACCCAGTGGCTCTTCCTCCAGCTCCTCAAGCAGGGGCTAGCGTACAAGAAGCAGGCTGCGGTCAACTGGTGTCCGAGCTGCAAGACAGTGCTCGCCAATGAGCAGGTCGTCGGCGGCCACTGCGAGCGATGCGGCACGCCGGTCGAGCAGCGCCTGCTCGAGCAGTGGTTCTTCCGCATCAGCGACTACGCGCCAAGGCTGCTGGAGAATCTCGATTACATCGACTGGTCGGAGACGACGAAGACCGCGCAGCGGAACTGGATCGGCCGGTCCGAGGGAGCGGAGATATCGTTTGCCACCAAAGACGTGAAGGGAGGCGAGTGCGAGATCCCGGTCTTCACCACGCGTCCCGACACCATCTACGGTGCGACGTACATGGTGCTCGCACCCGAGCATCCTCTCGTTGAGCAGCTCACGAAGCCGAAAGAAAAAAAGAAAGTCGGTGCCTATCGCGAGCAGACGAAGAAGCAGGACATCATCACGCGAAAGACGAGCACCGAGAAGACAGGGGTGTTCACTGGCTCCTACGCCATAAACCCAGCGACCGAGCAGCAGATTCCGATCTGGGTCTCCGACTACGTGCTGATGGAGTATGGAACCGGCGCGATCATGGGAGTGCCGGGCCACGATCAGCGCGATTTCGAGTTCGCCAGCAAGTTCGAGCTTCCCATCGTCCGCGTGGTGTGCGGCGAAAGGGAAGACGCGAACACGCCGTTGAGCGCTGCCTTCACCGAGTGCGAATCAGGCACCCTGGTGAATTCCGGAGTGTTCGACGGTTTCCGCGTCGAAGCGGCAAAGAAAGCAATCTTAGAGTTCTTGGCGAGAAATGACTCTGCCAAACCGATCGTTCATTATCGTCTGCACGACTGGTGCATTTCACGGCAGCGGTACTGGGGTCCACCGATTCCAATCATTTACTGCGAGTCGTGCGGAACGGTGGCGGTGCCCGAGAAGGATCTGCCGGTCGTGCTTCCGTTCGTCGAGGATTTCAAACCCGACGACTCCGGCGTGTCACCACTCGCGCGGCACGAGGAGTGGTATCGCGTCGCGTGCCCCAAGTGCGGGAAGACGGGACGTCGCGAGACCGATGTGTCCGATACCTTCCTGGACAGCGCGTGGTATTTCCTGCGCTACCCCAGCGTTGGGCACGACGATGTCCCGTTCGAAAAGACGGTGACAAAAAAGTGGCTCCCGGTGAATTCATACATCGGGGGCAATGAGCACGCGGTGTTGCACCTTCTCTATTCGCGATTCATCACGATGGTGCTGCACGACGCGGGAATGCTTGACTTCGAGGAGCCGTTCACCCGGTTCCGCGCGCACGGGCACATCATCCGTGACGGCGCGAAGATGTCCAAGACGCATGGCAACATCGTGAACCCGGACGAGTACATCGAGCGGTGGGGAGCAGATGCGTTCCGCAGTTATCTCATGTTCCTCGGTCCGTACGAGCAGGGCGGCGATTTCCGCGACCAGAGCATCTCGGGGACCCGTCGCTTCCTGGACAGGCTGTTCGCCTCGGTGCAGAGCATGTCGACTGAGGGCAAGCCTGATCCTTCAGTGATGCGCAAGCTTCACCAGACGATCCGGAAAGTCGGAGAAGACGTTCCGCGCCTCAGCTACAACACGGCGGTCGCGGCGATGATGGAATACATGAATGTGCTCCGCAAAGGCGAGCGTACCCCGCACCGCGACGAAATAGTTCCGCTCATCACACTCGTGTCACCATTCGCGCCGCACATCGCCGAGGAGCTGTGGGAGCAGACAGGCGGCACTGGAAGCGTGTTCGATGCGGCGTGGCCGCGCCTCGATCCCTCGCTCGCAGCGGAAGATTCCATCGAGCTCGTAGTGCAGGTGAACGGGAAGGTACGCTCGAAGATCATCGTTGCGCGCGACATTGCCGAGGAAGCCGCGGTAGTCGCCGCGCTCGCCGACCCGACGGTGGCGAAGTTCGTGTCCGGCGCGCCGAAGAAGATCATCTTCGTTCCAGGGCGGCTGCTCAACATCGTTGCCTGAGCTCTTTCAGATAACACGGCTCGGACATCTGCCCGTCACTCGTACATGTTGTCGGGGTCTGCCTTGGCGAGGTCAACCAGAAAGCCACCGATTCTTTCTGTTACCGCGCGGAGAAACTTCTCGCCCTTCGCCGGCGTGGAGGCGGCCGGGTTCCCGGTGCCGGTGTCGCTCGTAACTTTCGACCACTGCCGTGGCGCCCATGCCCAGCCATCGCGCAGTCCGGCAACACGAAATTTCCTTGCCTTGCCCGCGCCGGCTTCGGACAAGGGAAGCAGCAGCTCCGGCTCGAGCGCCATCATCACGCTCGTCTCCATCTCTCCGGCGTGGTCGCCCGGCTCGTCGAAATAGTCCTTGCCGCTCACACATGTCCACCAGTTGATCGTGCAGATGAAAAGATTCACGCGCGGCTGCAGCTCGCGAATCATTTGCCGGAAATCATTTCCGCCGTGGCCGTTGAGAATCAGCAGCTTCCTCACGCCCTGACCCGAAATCGCGGACGCGATATCGGTAAGCAGCGCGAGCTGGGTGCTTGGATTCATGTTCAGCGCGAGCTTGAGATCGAGCTGCCCGGTGTTCACACCGAAGGGAACGGTGGGGAGCACAACCACCTTCGCACCCTGTTTCCACGCGATCTCCGCCGCGCGCTCGGCGATTGCCTGCGTTTCGTAGTTGTCTGTGCCATAGGGCAAGTGGTAGTTGTGCGGCTCGGTCGCGCCCCACGGCAGGATGGCGACTTCGTATGATGTGTCCTTGACGGACTTCCAGTTGGTTTCGGCGAGAACGTATGGGAGTGGTGGCACGCTTAGAGCTTCCTGCCGATCCACCCGCCGAAGAAATAACCTACCGCCGCCACGCCGACTCCCACGACGAACATGTCGAACCCCGAGCGGAAAACCCCACGGCCGGTGAACACCGATCTGGCCGCGCCCACGAGGAAGTGGGAGAGC
>DASZZU010000270.1:0-2305 GCA_035544855.1 Gemmatimonadaceae bacterium
CGTCGTGCGCCGCCCCGGCTCGGCGAGCATACGGAAGACGTACTGCAATCGCTGGGGTTTAGCGCAACGGAAATCGAGCGGCTGCGCGAGCAGGGCGTGGTGAGCTAGCCCAACTTCCACAGTTCGAAGGTCAGTATTGTGGAATATCAATAACTTAGAGTGTCCAGTCGCCACTACATTTCTGAACTGTGTGGCGGACGGAGTCGCTCCGGCAGGACGAGGCCGAGATGCTGGAGAAGGATCGCCTGTTCGCGATCCGGGCGTACCACACAACGCAATCGCAGCTCTTTGCGCGAAGCATCAGCGAGCGGCAGCACGATGTCTGCGGCGTGTATGCGTGAGAGCTCTGTCAGGATGGTACGCGGTGCATCACCGAGGCCTGCGCGTGATTGCCATTGCTGCAGCGTCTTCCACATCGCGTAGGCGAGGAAGCACACGAGGATGTGCGCTTTGATGCGCCCTTGCCTGTGGTGCCAGATCGGGCGGATGCACAGGTCAGACTTCTGAATGCGGAAGGCCGCCTCGGCTTCGCTCAATTGAACGTAGGTCTTCCACAACTCCTCATCGGACCAATCGTGGATGTTGCTGCGCAGAATGTAAGTGCCTTCGCTTACGCTCGCCCAGTCGTCCCACTCCGAACGCGCGCTCCATTTAAGCCTCAAGCCTGCCGGTGCGCTTTCATCTTCATTGATCGAGATCGAGTAGCGACTGGCGGCACGCGAATTCTTCTGTAGCAGCCGGCCGATCTGGCGCTCGAGCACGCCGCGAGTCAGCGCACGTTTGCTTTTGGCGATGCGTCGCGCGAGTGAGTTGAGCCCTTCTTCGATGCGACTGGCGAAGCGGCCGTGCATCGCGTTCTCTTTCTCCAGTCGGCTCGCCGAGCGACACAGCAGGAAGGTTTCACTGCCCTCGGGACTGCGACACACCTTGACCTCGACGTCTTCGCGAATGTGGCGCCAGTCAGTTTTATCAGCGAGCTCGTGTGACCAGCGCTTTAACTCCGCGCGCGCTGTTCCGATCACGTAGCGGCGTCCCGTTTCGTTGAGCCAGGCGATGTTCTCTGCGCTCACCATGCCGCGATCCATCACCCATACGCGCTTGGCTTTGCCGAAGCGCCGCTCCATGCCCGCGACGATCTCCTTCACCGTGGTGACATCAGTGGCGTTGCCGGCGAAGATTTCGTACCCCAGCGGCATGCCCTCGCGCGTGACCACCAGCGCGATGTTCACCTGCACGCAATCGGGACGATGATCACGCGAGTAACCGCGCCGCGCGATGTTCGGGTCGGCGACACCCTCGAAGTAGGTGCTCGTCACATCGTAGAGCAACAGATCGTAGTCGAGCTCAAAGAGCTCGCCCAGGCGCTGCACGAGGTGCTGCTCGATCGCTTCCTTGTGCGGCAACAACCGATCGAGCGCCCGGTACAGGCGCTCGTCATAGATGGCTTCGCTCTTCACGCCCAACAGATCTTCGAGCGCGGTGGTGCGATACCAGCACTCGGCCACATGCAATTCACTCGAAGGCTCGCACAACCGGCCGATTCCCCAGGATCGCAATCACATCGGCCCAAGCCACCGCTTCGCGACCGCGCGGCAGAAGCGAACCACACAGCACATCGAGCTTCAGTGCCCGCCACAGCACCCATCCCAGCCACACCGCGCCAAAGCTACGCGAGCGCTCCAGACGAACTTGATCGAGCTTGACCGCAACCGGGGCGCTCGGCTCGGCGCATTCAAACAGCCCACGCTGCGAATGGCCACCCGTGTGACCCGATAGGCTGCGCGCCAGTGCTGCGGCCCGCGCACGCCCTTGCCCATCCAGCTCACCGAGCTGCGCCACCGTCTCCTGCACCACCTTGCGACCGCGGCGCACCGAGCGCACCAACTGCCAATACACGTGCGTCTTGCCGTCTTTGCGCCGCGTCGTGTGTCGCAGATACATGACACACATTCTCAGCACACGCTACGCTCACGGCAATCCACTTGGTCGCCACTACACGCGCTTTTTACGATCGAGGACTCAAAACCCGCCGTGACATAGGCACCGCGCTACGCGTTCTCACTCTGAACCAGCGTTGTTGCAGCCGCGCCACAGCACCCGCTCTCAGCAAAAACAGCGCGCAACTGTGGAAGTTGGGCTAGGTTCTGGCAGCCTGTCGGACTTGATCTCATCAAGATGCCCGGCGCACAGTGTTTTCCGATGCGCGGTTTTCAGTGCCAGTACGGAGGAAAGCCCGAGCTCTTGTCTTGCGCGTCGAGCAGTCGACGCATCGCATGCCACTCGAGCTCGCCGTAGGGCCGGCGCG
>DASZZU010000271.1:0-9034 GCA_035544855.1 Gemmatimonadaceae bacterium
CAGCCCGGACCCTGCTCGTCACGTCCTGAATGGATTGCAGCTGATCGACATAAAGACCGGCGCACTTCTTCTCGTCCGTCAGAGTTGCCGCGGCGAATCCGGTCTGGATGTAGTTGGAATCGGCAGGTGACGAGGCTGCCGTGCAGTCGCGACCGCAATGGTGGTTGGTCATCACCAACCCGCGAGACGACACGAATGACGCCGAGCAGTTCGGCAGGCGCACGGAAGCGAGTCGGACGTGGTCGAGCCACTTCTGATCCGGCGCAAAGTTATAGGTGCGGCGCCAGTAGTCGAGCGGCGGCGCGTCGAAGGTCCACATCGTGCCGAATTCCGGCCTGTAGGTCGCGGGCGGCAGCTGATTAGCCGCCGAAGCCTGCCGCGCAGTGGTGCTTTGTGCGGAAGCCTGCGCGGATGCAACCAGCGCGGCGGCGAGAGCCAACGTGCGGAAAAGTGATCTACTCGTCAGCATTTTCGTCAGTCCTGTTCGTGAAGGTTTTTCACCCCAACTTGCAAGATGTTGACCGCAGTGAGTTGGCTTGTCGCTCCGTCGAGGGCGGTCTAGATTGCACGGACCTGCTCAAACCCTTCACTGGTCATCGATGTCACAGCGCGATAGAACCCTTCAGGAGACCACCACCACACTTACTCCGGCCGAGGCACTGGCGGCAGCGAAGACGTTTTTCTCTCAACAGAACGGAGTCTACGCCGCGTTCCCCGAACAGGAGAGCCCCCAGCACATTACGCTGCGCGGGCAGGGCGGGGAAGAAGTGGTGATCGCGGCCTTTGCGGACGCGGGAGGGACGAAGGTGACCGGGTCCACGTACCTGTTCGATCAACAGGTCGCCCGATTTTTGGCGACGCTGGCGCCTCTGCCGCTGGAAGTCCTCGATGCGGGCGACCGATGACGGCGCCGACCTCTTTCGTGAACAGCCTCCGGACGCGGGGAGACGCGTTCAAGCTTGGATCCGCGTCCGATCAGGTCCTTCGCCTGAGGGCACAGGTTCTCGAAGCCTGGGATGCGATTCGCATCGACGCTAATCCATTGGCCTCGGTAAGGAGTCTGAAGCAGCTCGCTCTGCGCGAGCTCTATCCTGGCGTGAGCCACGATGACGAGTACGTCGTCAAGCTCCACGGCTTCGAGATCCTTGACGAAGACGCTCCGATCTCGTCGACGGCCGCCAGAAACGGGTCGACTTTCCTCATTACCGACCGCCGCCGGCGACCGGTAGAATAGCGGCGCACGGTCCATGCGGGCCGCGTTCATCTCCAACAGCGATTGTGGCCGGCACGACACCGGGTGGGGACATCCGGAGCACGTCGGTCGGCTGCGCGCCATCACCCGGGCGCTTCGCGAAGATCCTGAATTCTTTCATGCCGTCGACCATCTCGAGGGCCGGCACACGACCATCGAGGAGCTCGAGATCGTTCATGACCCCGCCTACATCCGGGCAGTAAAGCAAGTCATCGAAAACGGGGGTGGACGACTCGACGCAGATACCGTGGTGAGCAGCGGATCGTGGGACGCGGCGACCGCCGGAGCAGGCTGCGTCCTTTCAGCCGTCGATCTCTCCGTGAGCGGTGTCCATCCGCGCAGCTTTTGCGCGGTGCGACCGCCCGGGCACCACGCGGTTCACAGCCGCGCGATGGGATTCTGTCTCTTTGGAAATGTCGCGCTCGGCGCGCACTACGCGCGCGCGAAGCACGGACTCCAGCGCATTCTGATCGTCGATTGGGACGTCCACCACGGAAACGGCACCCAGGCACTCGTGGAGAATGAGCCCGACATCCACTTCGTCTCGATGCACCAGTGGCCGTGGTACCCGGGAACGGGCGCCGCCGACGATCGCGGACCGCATGGCACTGTCTGGAATGTTCCCAAAGCCGCCGGACTGCCGCGCGCCGAATACGTGACAGCATTCGAGAGCGCCGTCGACGCCGCGACCCGAGGATTCGTACCCGACCTCATTCTCATTTCCGCTGGCTTCGATTCACTCGCCGGCGACCCGCTCGGTGGGTTTACTCTCGAGGTCGAGGACTTCGAGTCTCTCACCCACTCGCTGGTGGCGCGCGCGGATTCCTGGTGCGGCGGGCGCGTCGTCAGCGCGCTCGAGGGCGGTTACGCGCCGGACCGGCTGGCTCAGGCGAGCGTCCGTCATCTGGCCGCGCTTGCCGCCTAGCCGCTATCTTGAACCAGGCTCGGACGGCTATCTAACACAGGTATTCAATCGTCTAGGTATGGCGACAAAGGCCCTGAGCGTGGTCGCGACCGCTTCGAGCACATTCCGCTTCACACTCATCCGCACGGCTTCATGATTCTCGTGTTGGCGCAGCTCACGCTCGGTTTGCTAATCCTGGCTGGTCTCAGATGGCGCAAGCTTCTCTGAGCGCGCTCAGATTGTACGGCGTTGCCGCCGTCGAATCGGGCCACACCGCTACCCTCGCCGAGGGCACCACCCTCGCGCACTACCGCGCCCTGGCAGCGATCGTAGAGCCGTCCTCCTATTCGGCGGTCAACCTCGACGATGGCGAGATGACCAAATACCTCCGAGTGCTCGAAGAGGCCCATTCACACGGCGCAGTGCTCCCGGCGCCTCCGGGAACGGTGTTTCAGTCGCGAAACACGCTGACGCGGTGGCTCGAGCTCCACTACTTCACTCTCACCGAAGCGCTCTCCGTGATCGAGGGCCATGCTGCGGCGCGAGTAAGCATCACGAGTCAGGGGAACAAGGAAGACGTAGACGCACAGAAGAGCTATGCCGCGCTCGCCGCTGAGAGCCTGCGACTGCTCAGGAGCCAGGCAGCGGCAACGGTGACGCTTCCGAGAGCGGACGGCGACGAAGAAGAGGGTGTAGTGGCCAGAGCGTCGTTCCTGATCGACAGTCAGCGCTGGGAGGCGTTCCAGGACACCGTGTCCAAAGAGGCTCGGCGTCAGAGCGCCCTCGACTTCAAGGTCACAGGCCCTTGGCCTCCGTACGATTTCGTGCGGATGCAGTTCGGGGGCTGACGAATGTTCTGTCCTGATTGCGGGAGCTGGAACCGGGCCGAGGCCGCGCGCTGCGTGCGCTGTGGCATCCGCATGCCGGACAGCTCGGACAAACGTCAGGCGCCGCCGGACCCTTCAGTCACGGCGCTTCGGCAGGTCACCGGTGGACGCTACACCATCATGCACCGTGTCGGAGAGGGCGGAATGGCGAGCGTTTACTACGCGCTGCAGACCTGCCTCGACTCGCCGGTGGTGATCAAGGTGCTGCACCCGCACCTGGCGCGCGAACACGAAATGCGTGAGCGATTCCGTCGAGAAGCCGAGTCCGCCGCGCAGCTCATGCACCCGCATATCTGCAAGATCATCGATTTCGGAATGGTGGACGACCACGTCTACCTCGTGATGCCCTATCTCGCCCGCGGAACTCTGAGCGATCGGATCGGCGGTCACCGCTCTCTTTCTCCCGAGACTGTCGCCGCCGTGGCGGCGCAGGTCGCGACGGGCCTCGACTACGCGCACCGCAGAGGCCTCGTTCACCGCGACATCAAGCCAGACAACATTCTGTTCGATGAAGACGAGAATGCCCTGGTGACTGACTTCGGTATCGCGACGGGTCATTTCCGAAGCCGCATGACGGGCAGCGGAAATGTCATGGGCACGCCCCATTACATGTCGCCGGAGCAGGCCAGGGGAAAACTGCTGGACGGCCGCAGCGATATTTACGGACTTGGCGTCGTGATGTACGAGACGCTCCTCGGCTTCCCGCCATTCGACGGTGCGGACAGCTATTCCATCAGCTACAAGCACGTGACGGAGACCGCGGTCTCACCCGATGTCGTGGAGTCGAAAATCCCGCCACAGCTCGCGGCGATCGTCATGCGTTGCCTGGAGAAGAATCCGGCTCACCGTTTCGAGCGGGGTAACGATCTCGCCGACGCGCTCATCAATTTCCTTTCCGGCGCATCAGCGCACCACGAGTTCCGCATGGCTCGCACAGCACGCGCTACAGCCACCGTCGCTGCCGGATGAAGCTCTCGCACCAGACAATCGAGCTCAAGCCAACACACCCGTTCGTCATAGCTCGCGGCGGGTACGCGCACCATCGAAACGTGATACTGCGCATCGTCGACGACGATGGACTCGAAGGCTTCGGCGAAGCGGCGCCCAATCGCTACTACGGTGAATCGGTCGCCACCGTCATCGCTGCACTCGGGCAGTTCAAGCCGCTTCTCGAGCGCGCTGATCCAATGTCGCTCGAGTCAGTAGAAGGTCAGTTGAACCGTGCGCTTCGAGGCAATGCGTCGGCGAAGAGCGCCGTTAGCTCCGCGCTCCACGATCTCCTTGGAAAGCGTCTCGGACTTCCGGTTCACCGGATCTGGGGCCTCGATCCAGCGACCGCCCCGCAATCGAGCTTCACCATCGCGATTGCGGAAAATCACGAGCTCGAGCAGCGAGTCCGCGAAGCGCGCGAGTATCCCATTCTCAAGATCAAGCTTGGAACGGACCGGGACACGGAAATCGTCCGCATAATTCGAAATGCCGCTCCCGACAAGCGGTTGCGCGTAGATGCGAACGCGGCGTGGACGGCGAAGCACGCGGTCCGCATGAGTGATTTCCTCGCGGAGCGGGGCGTCGAGATGCTCGAGCAGCCGGTAGCGGCGAACGACATCGAGGGACTTCGATTCGTCCGCAAACGGTCCAGGCTGCCCGTTTTCGCTGACGAATCGTGCCTCGTCGCGACCGACATTCCCAAGCTCGCCGGAGCAGTCGATGGCATCAATATCAAGCTCGCGAAGTGTGGCAGCCTCAGAGAGGCGCTGCGCATGGTACACACCGCTCGCGCCCTCGACATGCAGGTGATGGCGGGATGCATGATCGAGAGCTCGCTCGGGATCTCTGCGATAGCGCAGATCGCCCCGCTTCTCGACGCGGCTGATTTCGATGGAGCCGCGCTCCTTGCGACGGATCCGTTCCGCGGCACGTCAATCGCCGGTGGCTCCATCAAACTGTCTGACGCACCTGGACTCGGCGCATCGCCCGCGCCGAGCGCGGATCTCACCATGGCATTCCAAAGTGCGTGAGAAGCCCCCGAGGTTCGTCGAAGTCGCGCTGCCCCTCCCGCTGTTCCAGAATTTCACATACGCAGTAGAAGAAGGGCTCGCGAATCCGGTCGTTGTCGGGTCCCGGGTCGTCGTCCCGCTGCGGAGCGGTAAGGAGATCGGTGTCTGCGTCGCCGTGGGCGACGCCAGTCCGCTCAAGCGCAAGCCTAAAGCAGTTCTCGAATCGCCCGACGCCAAACCGGCTGTCAGTCGGTCACTGCTAGAGCTGTGCAAGTGGATGTCCGACTACTACATCGTTCCACTCGGCGTCGCTCTCCGCACGGCGCTTCCGGCGGCTCTCACCGGGGCGGAAGATCCACATCCGACGCGAAAGACCCAGCGAGTTGTCCGCATCGGCGTGGACATCCCATCGCTCCTGCAGCGTGACAAGGTCTTCGCGAGGTCGCCGCAGCAGCGAGCCGTGTTCGAGCTGATCGAGTCTCTCGGAAACAGGACGACGATAGACCAGCTGACCTCGCAGCTCGAGTTCTCACCATCCGTGCTCAAGTCTCTCGAAAAGCGTGGCCTGATAATCATCGAGGAGGAAGAGGTCGAGCGCGATCCATTCTCCTCCCGTGGCGGTATCTCCGCGACGAGACTCGAGCCGACCCCCGCACAACAGCACGCGATCGACACGATGTCGGGCGCCGAGAGGGGCGACGTATTCCTGCTTCACGGAATCACGGGAAGCGGGAAGACGCTGGTGTACATCGAGCTTCTCCGTCGAATTGTTGATGAGCGCGGACAGACGGCAATCGTGCTCGTCCCCGAGATCGCGCTCACCCCACAGACCGTCGATCGCTTTCGTGCGGCATTCGGCGACCGGATCGCCGTCCTTCATTCCGCCCTGAGCGAGGGTGAGCGGTACGATGCATGGCTCGCGCTCAAGCGCGGAGAGAAGAGAATCGTCGTCGGGGCGCGCTCGGCAGTCTTCGCCCCAATCGAGAACCTGGGCGCGATCATCGTCGACGAGGAGCACGAGTCGAGCTACAAGCAGGGTGAGACGCCTCGCTACCACGCGCGGGAGGTGGCGATCGTGAGAGCGAAGAACGAGGGCGCTATCACGCTGCTTGGGAGCGCCACGCCGTCGCTCGAGAGTTGGGCCAACGCGGCGTCGGGGAAATTCAAGCTTCTGACCTTGCCGGATCGCGTCGGTGGTGGCCGGCTACCGAAAGTCGAGGTGATCGATCTGCGGAAGATCGCCACCGACTACTCGGGCATGGCGCAGGGCGGAATCGACTACGGCGCGGTCATACGCGAGCCGCTCCACGACGCAATAGTCGAGTGCATGCAGCGAGGCGAGCAGAGCATCCTGCTCCTCAATCGCCGCGGTTATTCATCGTTCGTCCAGTGCATCGACTGTGGAGCTGTCGCCACCTGCCCTCACTGCAGCATCACGCTCACCCACCACCGGAATCCTGAGCGGCTCATCTGCCACTACTGCCTGCACAAGGAAGATCCGCGGCCGGATTGTTCTCGTTGCGGCGGTCGAAACCTCAAGCAGCGTGGCCTCGGTACCCAGCAGGTGGAGAGACTGCTATCCGAGAGATTTCCAGCGGCTCGGATTGCGCGGATGGATGTGGACACCACGAGCGGCAAGTGGGCTCACACCAGAATTCTCGATCGCGTGGCGGCTGGCGAGGTCGACATTCTGCTGGGTACGCAGATGATCGCCAAGGGCCTGGATTTTCCGAATGTCACTCTTGTCGGAGTCGTTGACGCCGATGTGGGAATCAATCTGCCGGATTTCCGGGCATCCGAGCGGTGCTTTCAGCTTCTTAGCCAGGTATCGGGTCGAGCCGGACGGGGAGAAAAGGGCGGACGAGTGCTGATCCAGACGCGGATTCCGGCGCATCACGCGGTTCGGTACGCCGTGTCGCACGATTACGAGTCCTTCGTTCGCGACGAGATGGAGGGGCGAGTCGATCCCCCGTATCCACCCAACGTGCGGCTCGCGAACATCGTGTTCAGTGGGCTGATTGAAGATTCGGCCGCCAAGCTTGCGATCCATGCCGGTGAATGGCTGCGCGAGCTGATCACGACGCGCGCGGGCGACGAAGTGACCGTGGTGGGTCCAGCGCCATGTCCGATCGAGCGAATCAAGAACCGCTGGCGGTGGCACGTGCTGCTCAAGACCGAGCATCCCGCGGAGCTGACCCGGGTGAGCAAGTACTTCATGGAGCGATTCGAGGTTCCGAACACTGCGCAGCTGCGCGTGACACTCGATAGAGACCCCGTCGCACTCCTCTAAACCGCTAACTTTATAGGCGTGACGACTCTCAGACACCCGGACTTCAACTCCCCCGAGCTCGCCAACGCCCCGGACGCGACGTTCGTTCCCGCGCCCGCCGACGGTGTGCTGCCCGAGAACTTTTTCTCGACTACGAATCTTCCCACCTATGTCCGCATCAAGGGCACTTGGCGGATGCCGCGCGAGCCGCGGATGGACTCGGCGCTCGTACTCGACGCCGATGGGCTCTGGATCAAGGAAGGGAGAAAGCTGAAGAAGGGCGACATGATCGCGATCGGCAGCGCCGAAGACGGCAGCGAAGGCATCTACGTTCACACCTCCTCCTTCCTCGCCGACGAGGAAGGGGAATTCAAGTTCATGACGAGCGAGGTGTCGCGCGAGAAGCCGATCGACTACGCGTTGATGGCGCACATCCTCATCAAGGAGCGTGATCGGGGCGGCTATCCAATCTGGGTGACGGGGCCGGCGCTCGTGCATTCACGAGCCCGCGCGGACATGGTCTGGTTCATCGAAAACGGGTTCGTCTCGGCGCTCCTCGCCGGAAACGCGGTCGCGGTGCACGACATCGAGGCTTCGATCTTCGGAACCACGCTGGGAATGACCCGAACCGGCGAAGCCACGACGGGCGGTCACGGCCTCCACATGCGCGCGATCAACAAGGTGCGGGCGGCGGGGTCGATCGCGAAGGCCGTGGAGCAGGGAGTGGTCAAGGACGGCATCATGCACGCATGTGTGACGCAGGGCATTCCGTTCGTCCTCACCGGGTCGATCCGCGACGACGGGCCGCTGCCGGACGTGATCACAGACACGCTCGCCGCGCAGGACGCGATGAAGCGCCACACTACGCGAGCGACGATGGCTGTGTTGATCGCGACGGCACTGCACGCGATCGCGACCGGCAACATGCTCCCCGCGTTCGTCACCGAGCCCGACGGCTCGATGCGCGAGCTTCCGACAATCTGCGTCGACTCGTCGGAATTCGTGGTGAGCAAGCTCAAGGACCGCGGCACGCACCAGGCGTTCGGAGTGGTGACGAACGCACAGGATTTCATGCACATTCTCCGACTCTACGTCGAGCGCGAGCTCAGCGAGAGACAGGCATTGAAAGCTGGCACCCAGACATCAAAAGCACGGGCGTGATCGAGACTACTGAAAGATTCCTGCGAGACATTGCCGACCGGATCGGATTGAACGCAGTCGACGAGGTAAGATTATTTCCGCCGCTGCGACAGTCGGGAGTGGAGACGGGCGTCGCGGTAGTCGCCGCGCTTCCGCTTCCTCCCGAAGAGGAGCACCACCACGCCGCTGACGAGCCGCCAGAGGCATTGACGGAGAGCGCGGGCGACGAGTTCCTCCCGATAGAGGAAGAAGATCGCGCGATCATCGTGCACCGACACACGGTGTTCACGGCGCGGTACCGGCATACGCTGAAAGGTCCGGATCGCGGAAAATGGGAAGTCGAAGTGCAGGCCGAAGCCGACGCGCCGCTCGTAACGCTGGATCAGGTCGTGAAAGGCGTGATGAAGAGGGCAGGGGAGCCGTTCGAGCCGGAGAAGATCTCCGCGACTGCGTTCAGGACGATCGTAGAGGGCGCGCCAACTACCTTGACGTAAAGCGGCGTTTCCGTTTCGCTGCGACTCGCATCTCTGTTACGGTCGGCGGTGGTGTCCTCTTCGGCGACGACGGGCGCTGGTCGGAGCC